>JAAYWX010000123.1 GCA_012516225.1 Clostridiales bacterium | reverse complement strand
CAAGGGGGGGACTGGATAGAAAAATGGTAATTACACGTTTACGGCTCGGGGAGTTTGCAACCAATTGCTATATAATACAAGGACCGCAATCAGATGTGTGTATTGTAATTGACCCGGCTGACAATGGGCCGGAAATTTGCAGAACACTACAGGCTCTCGGAACCATACCTCAAGCAGTACTTTTAACGCATAGTCACTTTGACCATATATTGGCGGTTCCGTATTTACAGCAGCAATGGCCCAATTTACCGGTTTTCTGCCATTCGCTTGATTGTCCAAAAGAAACGACAGAAAAATATAACGGAAAGATTTATCCGACTGTTTCGGCTTTCCAAAATCTTTGCCACTACAGTGAAGGGGAAACAATAACAGCAGGCGGGCTGAACGTGCAAGTAATCTTTACTCCAGGTCATACTCCCGGATCTGTTGTCCTTATTATCGAAAATGCAATGTTCACAGGTGACACACTATTTAAGGGCAGTATCTGCAGGACAGATTTTGAAGGTGGAGATAGTAGGGCGATGATGTCTTCGCTGCGTCGCCTTGCAGCCCTCCAGCCTGATTATGATGTGTACCCGGGACACAATGAATCAACAACATTAAACTCCGAACGTGCATTTAATCCTTATCTCAAAATATTACAGGAGAGATAAATATAACTAAAGCTATATCTCAGAATATCGAAATTTGACAATATATGCCTTGCGCGTCCGTTCGACAAAAATATAAACCCAGGCATATGTTTTCGCGGAAAAGCCTGAGCGTACCTTTGTTTGTTTCCGTATTATGCGGAGCTACCTTAAAAATTTATACTGAAACGGGTGATGAATATTAATTTATCAAAAGAAACCCGGCTTGTCTTGGATGCATTGGCTGCTATTGGAAATGTGGTTGAGATTGTTGACACAGAAGGAGTATACGTTTATTGTTCTGAAAACAGCAATTTCGCCAATATGGAGCCAAAGGAAATGATTGGGAAAAACGTAAAGGACATCTATGGGCTGACAGATGACACATCAAAGGTTATGAGAGTGCTCCACACAGGAGTACCAATTCGTGACTACTTGATGAGCTTTGTATCCGTAGCAACAGGGAAAAGACACCTTTGGCTATACAGTGCATACCCCTTAATTGTGGATGGATCTCTAATTGGAGCAATTACAGTCTACAAACCATTTTCAAATGTTAAAAGCTTGGTTGATGAATATGAGGGTACTGAAAAACGCAAGTCCGATTTTCCCGCCTCAGTTCAAACAAGCAACTTGTTTACCTTTGATGACATTATTTATGCATCCGCGGAAATGGAGGAAACAGTCAAGCTTTGTAGGAAAGTGGCCAAAAGCGAGTCTTCTGTTCTCCTTGTCGGCGAGACGGGAACCGGAAAGCAAATGTTTGCCGAGAGTATACACAGCGCGAGCTCGCAAAACAGCAAGCCTTTTATTTCGGTTAACTGTGCCGCAATACCGGATACACTGCTGGAAAGCGTTTTATTCGGAGTAACAAAGGGCGCATATACAGGGGCGGTTGAGAAGCCAGGTCTATTTGAACAAAGCTCAGACGGCACTATATTTTTAGACGAAATACAGGCTTTATCCCCAGTTATGCAGGCAAAACTGCTGAGAGTTTTAGAGTATAAAGTAGTCAGGCGGGTTGGCAGCAATAAAGAAATCAAGGTAAACCCACGTATTATAACAGCGATGAACGTTAATCCTCTCGATTACATGAAAGCAGGAAAACTAAAGCCCGATTTGTTTTATAGAATAGCAGTTGTGACCATAAGAATTCCTCCGCTTAGGGAACGTACCAGCGATATCCCTATATTGGTTAACCATTTTATTAAAAAGGCAAACAGCAGTTTCTCACGCAGAATAGAAAGGTGTTCAGATCAAGTGCTGCAGCATTTCTTTAAGTATGACTGGCCGGGAAATGTCAGAGAACTGCAGCACATTATTGAGCATGCGGCTGTCGTAATGTCAGAATTTGAAACGAGTATTCAAATGGACCATTTGCCGGCTATGAGCATGCAAAATACACCAGTGGCAGTTGAAACAAAGGCGATTAGTGGCTTTGACATCGAAAAAGTTGTTAAGAATATGGAAAATGGCAGTTTAAATATCGATTATAAATCTGCCCATGACTATGCTCTCAATGAGTTTAACAGGCAATTTAACCGATTTTTTATCAAGCACGCTTTAGAAGTAACAAATTACAACATTTCAAAAGCAGCAAAGAAGCTTAATATTTCACGACAGCATCTCCATAAGTTGATTCAGCAGTTTGATATCCGATAACTCAGGTTCTGTTAGAAATCATATTTCAATGTTGTTAAATTTTTAGACGAAAGCCATTTGTATAGCGTCTTTAATAGCTTTTGGATACTTTCGCCTGAAGATTTTGCAAAATATAAGTACGAGGTGATATTTTTGAGTGAAAAGAGCGTATTGACTGAGCTTAAAGACGGCGTTTTGATTGTGACGATAAATCGAAACGAAAGGAGGAATGCGCTTGACCCCGCAACATCCGCAGCCATGGAGGAAATCCTCAACGATGCGGAGAAAAATCCGGATGTTAGGGTAATAATTTTGACAGGCGCAGGGGATCGCAGCTTCTGCTCGGGAGAAGATCTGGCAGCTTTTGATGAAGCTGGAGAATGTCAAACTGTTATGGCTCACGGGTTTGGAGGTATGACAGCGCGAGTTTCAACAAAACCTATTATATGCGCAGCTAACGGGACAGCGGTAGCGGGCGGACTTGAGATTGCTTTGGCTTGCGACATAATTGTGGCTGCAGAGCATGCGCGTTTCGGACTTTCAGAGGTAAAGGTTGGACTTCTTGCTACAACAGGAGGGCTTATACGCCTTGCCCGAGACATCCCGCGTAAGGTAGCTATGGAGTTATGTTTGACAGGTGAACTGATCAGTGCTGAGCGTGCAAAAGAAATAGGTATTGTTAACTATGTGGTTCCCAAGGAACAGGTTATGGATAAGGCTCTGGAATTAGCACATACCATAGCAAACAACGCCCCGATTTCTTTGAGATTAACCAAGGAAATATTTCATATTGCGCCTCAGGTTTCTCTTGAGGATGCACAGCGCTTTTGTGACCGCTGCTGGGATTACATTGAAAAGACGGAGGATGCAAAGGAAGGTCCTAAGGCATTCCTTGAAAAACGCAAACCTCAGTGGAAAGGTCGATAATTATAAAATCAGACCATACAAATTAATAGAGAGAGGATAGTATTATGACAAATAAAGTATCAAAAGGCTATAAATGGCTGATGCTGTTTTTGGTTGGATTTGGTTATACCACAACCTGCATGACAATTTGGATGTTCTATAGCTATTACGATCTTATGCAGGAGTATTTTAAAGCCACAAATACACAAATGGGCTACCTTGGTTTAATTACCGGACTGTTTATGATTGTATGCTGGCCTTTAGGAGGCATAATCGCAGACAAGGTTTCAATGAAGAAATCCTTCCTTGCCTGTATGGCATTCACTGTCGTATTCTTTGTTATTCTTGCTGGACTTACAAACTTTAACATATATTTAGCTATGCTGTTTGCATCCTGCCTCATGATGGGTGTTTACTATACCCTGTTTGGGAAAATTGTTAAAGGTGTATCTACTCCGGAAACAGAAGGAAAAAATACGGGATACTTCTGGGCAATTTACTCTCTTGGCGGTTCAATAATAGGTGCTTTTGGTTCCTACTTCGTTTCAAAAATGGGTATGGGCGGATGGCGTCCTCTCATGTATTTGTTTACCGGTTTGGCTGTAATATGCGCCGTCGTGTGCTATTTTTGCTTCAGAGAAGACAAACTGAACGACTGGACTGAAGCCGAGACAAATAAAGAAGAATCAAAGTTTAATTTTAAAGACGTAAAAAAAGTTCTCTTAATGCCTGAGATTTGGGTTGCCTCATTGATATACTTCACAATGCTTATGATTACTTGTGCCGGTATCCGGGCAGTATCCATGATGAAGACGGTCTATATGGTGCCGCTGGGTATTGTAACCTTTATCGGAGTCTTCCGTCAGTACATAGGCCGTGTACTCCTAAGTCCTGTGTCGGGTGCTTTGATAGACAAATGGGGATCATCTATGAAAGTTATCCGCTTCTTCCTTATCATCACCTTGATAGGCATAGCGATTTTCTTCATTTTCCCTGTTGGCGGTGACTATTTCTGGGTAGGCATAATACTTGTTGTTTGCTGCACAATTGGCTATGCAATGCAGGCTCCGTGCTGGATGACTCCGGTTTCTGAAATAGGTGTTCCGGTTACATATCATGGCACAGCAATCGGACTTTACAATGGTATCGGATGTATTTCAGACGCGTTTATTTATGTGCTCTGCGGAGGATGGGTTGACAAATACGGTGATATCAAGGGAAACCAGATTTCAATCGGATTTATT
>JAAYWX010000122.1 GCA_012516225.1 Clostridiales bacterium | reverse complement strand
GTTCAGCAATATACCGTTCCCTGTTAACGATTTTTTCCCTCCTCCCGGCAATCCGAACAAATGCACCACGGTTTGCCAGCCGGATTAGCGCAAGTCTCCCGGCAGGAACTGAACACGTAATCAGAGCCGCAGGGCTGTTCCCGCGGCTCTGATTTATTTCCATGTATTTCTTAATATTAAGAATAAAAGCTATTTTCTATGTGCAAAATACTTCCAAAGCGCTGCATCGGCGCCATACTATGCTTGGAGGTATTCATATGAACAGAAAAATCTTTAGTCTTATAGCGCTTACTCTTACGCTGGTGCTGACTCTGGGGATAATATATGTCGGCGCTGAAAATAAGGGCGAATCCCCTATTGCGGAAAATCTCGAAATTACTACCTATCGCAATGTTTCTGTCGGAGGTCAGCTTAAAGCTACAGATCCCGATGGCGACGTTCTTAGATTTGAAATCACAACTCCTCCCGTAAAAGGCAACATTCAGCTTAAAGATAATGGAAGTTTCGTTTACACTCCCGCAGAAGGAAAGCGCGGTCGCGATTATTTCGGCTATAAAGCGGTGGATATCAAAGGCAACAGATCCTCTGAAGCAACAGTAATTATAAGAATTGAAAAGCAGAAAACTAAAATTGCCTACTCGGATATGGACGGCAACGGAGCCTACTGTGCTGCCGTTGCTCTTGCCGAAAACGACATTTTTGTCGGCGAATGCCTTGGCGGTCAATATGTTTTCAATCCGGAAAGGCCCGTAACAAGAGGCGAATTTCTCACTATGTGCCTTAAATTAGCTAAATCCGATATTCTCTCCGGAGTTCTTACAACAGGCTTTGCCGATGACAATAAAATTCCTATGTATATGAAGCCTTATGTTTCGACGGCCCTTCTGACCGGAGTTATTAACGGCTACTCCGACGGCGTTAATACCGCTGTTTTCAACTGCGATAGTTATATAAGCTATCCTGAAGCTGCGGTAATGCTGAACAAAGCGCTTAATCTTACGGATGTAAACACAAAAGATTACGGTAAAACCGCTCCCGTATGGGCAGCGCAGGCCTGCGCAAATCTGAGCGCCTGCAGAATTTCCGATTATTCCCTTGAAGGTCAGCTTACCAGGGCCGACTGCGCCAAAATGCTGTATAACGCAATGAAAGTTATTGAAAACAGATAACACCGTATCTTCCGCAAAAATGAACTGCCCCGGTTTGTGCTGTGCGTACAAAGCGGGGCAGTTTGAAATTTTTATAGATTTTTCACATATCTCTTCTTTTTAATGCTTCAGCCAGCTTTTCATTTGGTTCTGCTATAATGGTTTTATACTCTGTATATATAACCGCGCCGGGCAAAGCTCCCGAAGGCTTTTTCACGAAGCGTACCTGTGTATAATCCACAGGGACTTTTCCTCCGTCCCTCCCCTGTGAATAAAACGCCGCCAAAACCGCCGCTTCCCAAAGTGTCCTTTCATCCGGCTGTTCTCCGTTTGTGCGTATAACAACATGACTTCCGTGTATTTTCTGCGCATGAAGCCATATATCCGTCCTGCGCGCCGTCTGCATCGTCAGTCTGTCGTTCTGTGTATTGTTCTTCCCTACAAGTATTTCCATTCCTGAAGAAGATACAAACCGCATAGGAGCAGATTCCTTGAGCTTTTCGGCTTTTGCCGATCTCTGCGCTTTTATGAACCCCGTTTCAGTCAGTTCGCGCCGTATTTCGGCAAGATCACGCTCGCTTTCGGCACGTTGGATTTCATCCAGTACACTCGCAAGGTATGCTTCCTCCCTCTCACCTTTCTCAATCAGTTCCGTCAAGTACTTTTCAGCGGTCTTTGCTTTGCTGTATTCTTTGTAATACGCAGCAGCATTCTGCTGTGGTGTTTTGAGCGGGTCAAGCGGGATTTGCATTTTCGGACAGCCTTCCTCAAAATAATCCTCAACTTCAGCCGTCCGGTCACCTTTTTTTATGCGATATATATTTGCGGTTATAAGGTCGCCGCACTTTTTATAGAAATCCCTTTCCTCCGTTTTTTTCAGTTCCTCACGCCTAAGCGCAAGTTTTCTGACCTCGCGCTCATGTGCGCTTTTAACAGATTTATACAGCGCCTGAGATTTTCTCTTCATTTGCTCCTGCTTGTCGCGCTTTGTATAATATTCTTCAAGCAAAGAGGAAAAATCGGGATAGACAAGCGTCATTGCTTTGTTTTCATACTGTGCTATGCTCATAAAGGAAAAATCGGAGGGCTTATCATCCGCAACAAGCATAAACGGCGTATAATCTTCCGTCTTTACCCGCTCATGGAGAGTATTAAGTTCCTTTAAAAAGGAGTCTTTTTCCTTGTCCGTAAATTCCGAAACCCGCTTTGAAACATCTCCAGAGGCAAGATAGCATATTTCCCTGCAAATAAGAGGAGAAATACCCGAAAACGTGTCAAGCAACCACTTGTCCGCTGGCTTGTCCGTATCAGCATCTCTCCAAAGC
>JAAYWX010000121.1 GCA_012516225.1 Clostridiales bacterium | reverse complement strand
GGGTTATCAGTACAGTAAGGGCAAGGACAAGCCCTATTCTGAACTGAGTGGGTATGTTTCTCCTGTTCAGCAGAGGGTTGAAGAATATCATGCCGCCTATCCTGCAGAAAACAAGTGCAAAAAGGTTGAATGCGGCAATAGACAAACTGAGTGCCATATTTTATAACCCCGAAACAAAATTGACGAGAGACGTAAAGAAATCCGAAAGGTTTGTGAGCATCCAGGAACCCAAAACTATAAGCAGGAGTGCTATTGCAACTATTTTTGGTACAAATGTGAGCGTTTGTTCATGGATTTGAGTAGCTGCCTGAAAAATTGAAATAATCAGTCCGATAAGTATGCTGACTATCAGGAGAGGCGCAGACAGCTTGAGAATGAGCCATATTGCATCCTTAAAAATGGATAGTACTTCTCCCTGCGTCATATTTTCACTCCTGTCATTTTAAACTAAACCGCTAATAAAAGCTCTTTATCAACATTTCCATAACCAAAGACCAACCATCTACCACAACGAAAAGCATAAGTTTAAACGGCAGTGAAATCATGGACGGTGGAAGCATTACCATACCCATTGACATTAGGGTGCTCGCAACAATCATATCTATTACAAGGAAGGGAAGGAACAGCAAAAATCCTATAAGAAACGCCCTTTTCAGTTCGCTTGTTATAAAAGCCGGCACGATAACTTCAAGCCCCAGATTCATAAGCTGTTCAGTGTTTACCTCTGTTATCTGCTCCTTATCCGACATTGAAAGGAACAAATTTAAATCTTGGGCTTTCGTCTGCTTCAGCATAAATTCTTTAAGCGGGATCTGGACCTTCTCTATGCACTCCTGCTGCGTAATTTCCCCGTTATTATAAGGTTTTATTGCAGTATCGTTCATCTCCGTCAGTACGGGATGCATAATAAAGAACGACAGAAAAAGCGACAACCCTATAATAATTTGATTGGGTGGCGTCTGTTGCAGACCAAGCGCATTTCTTAAAAATGAGAATACGATTACTATTCTGGTAAAGCTCGTCATCATCAGAAGGATTGACGGAGCCACAGCAATAAGCGCAAAGGTAAAAAGCAGTTTAAGGCTGTCAAATCCTCCGTTCCCGCCGCCTGTATCAATGGTAAAATTAACAGGTGCAGCGGCCGCTCTGCTTGGCAGAATCATAAAAAACAGCAGAAAAGACAAACCAAATATAAGCAATTTAGACCGCTTTTTCCGAACCGACGACGCTTTTGCTGTATTTTTTCTAAGCGCCGATATCAGCGGTTTCATTTTCTTTCTTCTCCTTCTACGCGTTTTTTATCTTTACCCGTCAGAGCGTTTCTGAGTATGGCGGAGAAGTCTTTTTTCTCCGGCTTATACTCTGAATCTTCCGTAAGCGTATCCGGATCCAGTTCGCTTATGAGAGTAAACTCGTGCGGTGTGGAGCCTATAAGGAACGCCTTGCCCGCCGTCTTAACAATCAGCAGAGCTTTATCTTTTCCAAGGCTCTGGCTTTCGATGACGGACATATTCCTTGAATCGCCGTAACGGGGCTGATAATGTTTCCCTACAAATTTCGACACATAATAGGCGCCTGCGAAAACTGCTATCATCAGAATCACAGTCCCTATCATTGATAATATCTCGGATCCGTTCATACCCCGTCCACCTCCTCCATACCGGCAGGGTCAATTTTTCTGTTACAGCGGCAGCACTTTGTTGACGGTCTGCACGATGCGTTCGGCCTTGAACGGCTTGACGATGAAGTCAAGTGCACCGAGCTTTATAGCCTCCATAACCATGGCTTCCTGCCCCATTGCCGAACACATAACCACCTTTGCGTCAGCATCAAATTCCTTAATCTGGCGCAGTGCCTCTATTCCGTTCAAATTGGGCATGGTTATATCCATTATAACGAGATCAGGCTTTAAATCCTTATAAAGCTCAACCGCGTGCTGACCATCTTCGCCTTCTATAAAATCTGTATAGCCTGCCTTTGAAAGATGTGTCTGAACCATCTTCCTCATAAATCCCGCATCATCAACGACCATTATTTTATACATTGTTTTTTCCCCCTAATAACGTTGTTTACTTCTTAACATCAAGCGAATCTAACAGTTCCTTTGTACCGACAATTTCCGTTATGCGAACCCCGAAATTGTCACCTACAACGACCACATCTCCATAAGCAAGAAGCTGTCCATTCACCATAACCTCTGCCGGAGCGCCTGTCTGTTTATCAAGCTCTATAACGGAGCCTTGTCCAAATTCAAGAACATCTTTTATTTTCTGCTTTGCCCGTCCCACAACAACAGAAACTTCAAGCTGAACTCCCATAAGCATATTTATATTTGCCGGATACGGCTGGGAGTTTGGCTTCGCATTTCCCGGAAATTCCGGGAAATCTGCTTGTCTTACATTAACCATAGGCGCCGCATATCTTAAATTCGGATGCTGTTCCTGTGCCGGAGCGGATTGGTAAGAGTAATATTCGTTCCCATACGGTACCTGCATATACTGCGGAGAATAAGGCATATGCGGAGGATAGGGAGGCTGATAAGGAGCGGCCCCCGGCTGCTGGGGATTCGGGTAACCGTATTGATATTGTTCCGGCATTTGCGGAGGATAAGTCGGCTGGTATGGCGCCGGTCCCGCCTGCGGGAAATACGGAGACATCTGTGGCTGTGACGTCTGCTGAGGCATCTGCGGCTGTGCCGCCTGTGCTGCTTGCTGCTGAGGCATCTGCGGCTGTGCCGCCTGTGCTGCTTGCTGCTGAGGCATCTGCGGCTGTGCCGCCTGTGACGCCTGCGGGGGCACCTGCGGCTGTACCGCCTGTGCGGTCTGCTGAGGCACCTGCGGCTGTGCCGCCTGTGTAGCCTGCTGCTGTACCGTCTGCCGAGGCTCCGGCTGCTGTATCTGAGGCGGTGTTTCTTCAATATCATTGTGCATAGCACTTACTATTTCTTTTGCAAGATCCATAGGCATAATACTGGTGAAGTTTGTATCGAGCGTTTCCTTTATCATCATTTTAAAGGAAATGGTCGTAACTTCCTCTTCCGTTCCAAATTCCTGAAGCATTTTACGGATTTCATCATCCGCCTCAACAAGTTCCGCATGCGGTGTGGATATATTAATGTATTTGCCTAAAAGTTCCGAAAGAGCTGTCGCCGACGCCCCCATCATCTGGTTCATGACTTCACAAGCGGCGCTCATGCTCATATCGTCAAATTCAAAGTTGTCGTCCGGAGCCGAATTAAAGTCATTCCCCATCAGCAGGTCCAGAATTATTCTCATGTCATTCCGGTGAAAGATAACGACATTCGTTCCTGTAATGCCTTCAACATAATTGATTTTAACTACAATGGCCGGCTCCAGATCGGAACAGTCTATATTTTCGATCTTGTTCTGCTCAATATTCGGTGTGGTTATCACAACCTGCCTTTCAAGCATTGTAGAAACGGCGGTGGCAGCGGCACCCATGCTGATGTTCATAATTTCGCCAATAGTATCGATTTCTTCGGCAGTTAATCTTTTTTCT
>JAAYWX010000120.1 GCA_012516225.1 Clostridiales bacterium | reverse complement strand
GGTACAACCGGGGCAAAAAATCCATCGTCTGGCGCTGCATCAGCCGTCTTGAAAACACCGGCCAGTTCTGCGACGCCCGCACCGTGCCGGAAAGTCAGATTGAGCAGGTGCTGGTTTCAGCAATTAACCAAACGCTGTGCCAGAAAGACGATTTTCTCAACATCCTGCGGCAGAACATCGATACAGTTCTGAGGAACGAAAAAGATAAGCCCCTTGCCGACATCGAAAAAAGGCTATCTGAACTGCAGGAGGAGCTTTTGAAGCTGGCCAACGCCAGAGCCGACTACGACGATGTGGCCGACGAAATTCACCGTCTGCGTGAGGATAAGCAGAAGCTTCTGTTGGAAGCCGCCGGGCGGGACGAGCAGAAAAAGCGCATTGCCGATATGGATACTTTCCTGCGGGAGCAGCCCACCGCCCTTACCGAATACGACGAGCAGCTTGTCCGGCGGTTGGTTGAAAAGGTCACTGTATACGAGGATAAATTTACTGTGGAATTTAAGTCCGGTGTAACGGTGGATGTGGGCGAATAACAATAAAAATATGCAATGCGCTCCACGAAATCATATCATAATGTGTCTTGTCTTGCTTTTTGCTTAGAAACACAGATTGATTGGAATTTGTGCACTTAATAACCGCAAACTATAAGGCTCATTTTGCTTGGGGCAGGTACAAAAAGCATTGCAACCATTGTGCAAAAAATTATGGCGTTTTCTCCTTCACCGCGCGAAACGGTATATTTGACATGACTATATCGTTAGACTATTAAAAATTAATTTAACCAACAGTCTTCATTTCTTACACCTTAATGCATCAAAGCTGCTCTCTCGTGATCTGTCCTTGGTACGTCGGCTCCCTTGCTATCGTTATTTTGCTGCGCTATGCATCAGCGTTTCCACATCACACTGTCCGGCGGCATTGGTTCCCGTTGCAACAATCTGCCCGCTTTTTGTAACGGCCACAGTATGCTCACTGCCTACTGTAATCACTGAAACATCGCTCCAATCAGAGACATCAATTTGGCCATTGTCTTGCTGGTCACCGCCCTCGAAACCTTCAAGGCCTGCCGCGACTACGGTGCCATCACGCTTCAAGCCGATTGAATAAGCTGGCGCAGCTGCTATGGCTACGATGTCCGACCAGTTATTAACCTTACATTGACCATAGTTCAGGTATTCAGGGGGTTCTCGAGTAGCCAAAACCTTCCCATCCTGCGTAAGTGCCAGGGTGTGATACATGCCTGCGGAAATGGCTATTATATTTTGCCACGGTTTGTTGGGATCAGGCAGATATTCCGCAGATCCGCAGCCGACCACTGTCCCATCTGCGCACAGGCCTACGCTATGCGTAAAGCCTGCCGAAACCGCGACAATATGCTGCCATTGAGAAACGTCACATTGCTTATAATCGTTCCTGCCAACAGCAATTACAGTTCCGTCTTTTTTTACACCTAGCGTGTGTGAGTGCCCGGCGGCGATCGCAATAATATCCCGCCATTCTGATACATCGCACTGCCCGTATTCGTTAAACCCTGTTGCAACAACAGTACCATCAGCCTTTAGACCCACAGTAAAATCGTTGCCAGCGGAGACCGCCACAATATCAGTCCAGCCGGATACATCACATTGACCATATTCATTGTCCCCAACAGCCGTAACAGTACCATCGGCCCATATGCATACGGTGATATCACCGCCGGCTGCAACCATGAGGGGTAACTGCGTTGCAGGCGCATCAGGCGCGATCGCTTGCGACGGGGCGTTTGCCGAAGGTTTTGCCGTAGCCGACGACTTGCTTTGATTCGAAGCAGCAGCGGGTTCAGGGTTGGCGGGCGGCTTGCTCAAGGAACAGCCTGACAGCAGAGTAATGGCACATAATATAATACAAACCGAACGCTTAATAAATTTCATTTGTTTCCTCCATAATCAATAATCATGATCTGTAAAGCACGTAAGTCCCATTAACGTAAATTCCGGATTAACCCCCTTAATTTAGACAAAATCGCCCAACAACTACGAATATCTCAGTATTTAAACTTTAACTAGAGACCCCTATAAATGTATAGCCATGCTTTCAATTTCTTTACCAAGGTTTTGAGCATAAAACTCAATTGGAGTCTTGTATTTAAGACTTGAATGAATCCTGGTGGTGTTATACCGCTTCATGAACCTGGATACCTCAGTATAAGCATCCTTATAGCTGTTAAACTCATACATGCCTATGCATTCATCCCGGAAGATCCTGTAAAAAGCTTCAATATGAGTATTCTTATTGGGTGTTCTGATCGGTATCCTTTCATGGTAAACATTTATTTCTGCACAGGAATCCTCAAACACATGACTGATAAACTGCGGTCCATTGTCAGTCCTGATGACCGGCTTGATTGCACTATTAAATAAGTTTCTCTTAATTAGGCAGCGTCAGAGCCTGTACCCCTGTAACCCATATGATAGTCGATAATGGATCTGTCAAATACGTCTATTATTGATAACACAAAGAAAAACTTGTTTTCTCTGTTGATGTAGCCATATTTGATATCTGCTTCCCACAGTTCATTTGACTTTTTAATAATCCTATTAACCGATATTGTGCTTTTGAGTTGTGGCTTTATTGCTCTTTGGTTTTTGAGAATCTGAAGTTCCTTGCACAGCCTGTATACCTTTTTGTGATTGATTACCAGATTATGTTCTCTCCTTAAAGTATGGGTGATCTTATGGTAACCATAGTAGAAGGCGTCATCCTGGATTGCTTCCATAATATATTCCTTAATCTTTTCATCACAGACCTTACAGCTATCATTAGTTAAAGAGTAGCCTACAATAGGTCTCCCCACACTCTCAGGCTTTGCTTTAACTTTATTCTCTATAGAGATATGATAGTAATATGTAGATTTACTCAGGCCAGCAAATTTAATCACTGTTACAGCCTTGCAGCCTTTATTGATAAAATGTTGGGCTACCTGTACTCTGTCCTTTATAGTCGGTCCGTTTTTTTTAAAAGGTCTTTAAGTACGGAGATTTCAAGGTCCTTCTCTCCAAGCAACTTCTTTAGACGATCATTTTCTTTCTCAATCTCTTTATTGTAACTATTTGAGTTGAAGTTGCTTGATTTTAGTTCCCTGGAGGGGACGCTACTACTGGATTTCCTTCTGCTTTTAGCCCATGTGTAGATTGTAGAAACGGGTATGCCGTGGTTTCTTGCTACCAATGTAGTATTACCTGTTTCCTCTACCTCTTTTAGTACTTGCTCTT
>JAAYWX010000011.1 GCA_012516225.1 Clostridiales bacterium | reverse complement strand
GTTGGACAAGGTATGACATCTCTTTCATTTTTCGGTAAAAGACGCTCCAGTATTTTCTCTTGAGAATATTCTATTATTTAGTAATAAAAAACAAGACCACAGTTTATTTCTGTGGTCTTGTTTTCTATAAAGCTGTATCAGATAGATATTCCGGAAATGCCGCCTAAACTAAAGAAAATTACCGACTTTAAATCAGGCTACATTAATTTATCTTCCGCAACTTCTATCCTTTCTGTACTGATGTCAGGCGCGTTCTCAATAATGGAAATCATGCGCCTTCTGTAATACCATATCCTTAACCTTCATAAGACGTACTTTTGAAGAGCGGTCATTCTCTTCAAGCTTCATTGAAATATACTTGATATTCTCCTGGCATTCGGGAATCATGACATATTCAAGCGCATTTACGCGGCGCCTTGTCTTTTCAATTTCCTGTGCCAAAAGCTGCATAGTCTTCTCAACCTGCGCAAGCTCAAGCATATCTTCGAATACGCGGGAAAGCGCAGCGAGTGCATCATCAAGTTCTCCGGAAGTCTGGGCAAAGCCGTAAGGATAGATGTCGCTTGTATCCGCAGTTTTAGTTTTGAATTCATATACGGGTACATTGACGCTCATAATATTCTTAAAGCGCATATCAAGCTCAACGCTTTGCCGAGGATAAAGAAGTGCCTGTTCAAGCATATCCGGCGACATGATTGCCGAGGCTACCGAGAGGGCGGAGAACGCCTCCGTCAAGCCGTTTTCAACCCGCGTTCTCAGTTCGCGGTTCTTTTTTACCACTTCAAAAAACTGGCGCATCAGCTCGTCGCGCTTGTCTTTAAGGAGCTTGTGACCGCGGACAGCTGTTTTAAGGCGCGTTTTCTGCTGGTTAAGGACCATTCTGGTCGGTGTAATTGCAGTTTTCGGCATATTTTCACCTCAATCAAGGAGCGGACTCCGCACCGATTATCGGCACAAGAAGTTCCCTATTTTTTGGGCAAATATTTTTCTATGTGCTCGGGTTTTACGCGCTTTAGTTCTGAAGCAGGCAGAATTGACAGAAGTTCCCAGCCAAGATTAAGTGTTTCTTCAATTGACCGGTTCGTTTCATTGCCCTGATTTACATAGCGCTTCTCGAACTCATCGGCAAACTTTGCATAGAGCTTATCTATATCTGTAAGCGCCGCCTCACCCAAAATTGTCATAAGTTCTTTTGCTTCTTTTCCTTTGGCGTAAGCGGCAAACAACTGGTTCATTGTACCTGCATGATCTTCGCGCGTCTTACCTGGACCGACACCCTTATCCTTCAGACGGCTGAGCGAAGGCAGAACATCCACCGGTGGAATAATTCCCTTTCTGTACAGCTCACGCGACAGAATAATCTGACCCTCTGTAATATATCCGGTAAGGTCAGGAATCGGATGAGTTTTGTCATCTTCAGGCATAGTTAGAATTGGTATCATGGTAATAGAGCCTTTTTTACCTATGCGGCGTCCGGCGCGTTCATACATTGTCGCAAGGTCAGTATAGAGATATCCGGGATAGCCGCGGCGTCCCGGTACTTCTTTTTTCGCCGCACTGACCTCACGCAGTGCCTCTGCATAGTTGGTGATATCCGTAAGGATAACAAGAACATGCATATCCTTTTCAAATGCCAGATACTCCGCTGCCGTCAGCGCCATTCGCGGCGTGGCTATACGCTCAACTGCAGGGTCGTTCGCAAGGTTTGTAAAGACAACGGCACGGTCTATGGCGCCGGTTCTGCGGAACTCCTGGACAAAGTATTCGGATTCTTCGAAAGTAATGCCTATCGCTGCGAACACAACCGCAAAATTGGAAGACTCATCCAAAACTTTCGCCTGACGCGCAATCTGCGCGGCAAGCGCCGCGTGCGGTAGGCCGGACCCTGAGAATATCGGCAGTTTCTGTCCGCGGACGAGTGTATTAAGTCCATCTATGGTGGAAACTCCCGTCTGAATGAATTCATTCGGATAGTCGCGTGCGGCGGGGTTCATAGGCAAACCGTTTATATCGCGGTATGCCTCTGCAAGGATTTCGGGACCGCCGTCAATCGGTCTGCCCATTCCGTCAAAAACACGTCCGAGCATATCCTCTGAAACAGCAAGCTCAAGGCTGTGGCCTAAAAAGCGAACCTTGCTCTCCTTAAGGTTGATTCCAGCCGCGCTTTCAAAAAGCTGAACTACAGCCGTATCCCCGTTTACTTCAAGAACTTTGCAGCGGCGCTTCTCACCGTTGGGAAGCTCAATTTCAGCAAGCTCATCGTAGGTAACGCCTTCGACCTGCTGAACCATCATAAGAGGACTGGCTATTTCACGGATAGTTTTATATTCTCTTATCACAGCTCCTCGCCTCCTGCCGCAATTTCATTAATCTGAGCTTTCATATCTTCGGCAATGCGCCTATATGCTTCTTTATACTCGTTTTCTGGTATGCTCTTTGCTCTGCCTATCCGCTCGCGCGCCGGTATTGAGAACAGCTTGTTAAGTTCTGCACCCTGCTCTATAGCCGCGCGGCACAAGGTATCATAATCAAGTATCATCTGCAGAAGCATTGCCTGGCGCTCGTATGACGAATAGCTATCAACATCCACGAAAGCGTTCTGCTGGAGGAAGTCCTCTCGAATCATCTTTGCCGTTTCAAGAGTCAGCCTGTCTGCAATAGATAGCGCATCCTGACCGACAAGCTTTACAATTTCCTGAAGACTTGCTTCTTCCTGCAGAATACTCATCGTCTTTTCACGATTCTGCATAAACTTTTCACCGAGTTCACTATCAAACCAACGCTTAAGCCCGTCCACATACAGTGAATAACTGGTAAGCCAGTTGATAGCCGGGAAATGGCGGGCATATGCAAGGCTGGCATCCAGACCCCAGAACACTTTGACGATACGCATGGTAGCCTGAGAAACCGGCTCCGAAGTATCTCCGCCCGGAGGCGAAACCGCGCCGATTGCGGTAAGGCTACCTTTTCTCTGATCCGAACCGAGACATTCCACAACACCGGCACGCTCATAAAATTGGGCAAGACGTGAGGCAAGATAAGCAGGATAGCCTTCTTCACCTGGCATTTCCTCAAGACGTCCCGACATTTCTCTCAGGGCCTCCGCCCAGCGTGAAGTCGAGTCGGCTATAACCGCAACGTCATAACCCATATCGCGGAAATACTCCGCAATTGTTATTCCTGTATATATAGATGCCTCACGCGCCGCAACAGGCATATCGGAGGTATTTGCTATAAGAACCGTACGTTTCATAAGCGGCTCGCCATTGCGCGGGTCTTTAAGCTCCGGGAACTCCATGAGAACGTCTGTCATCTCATTGCCGCGTTCACCGCAACCGATGTAAACGACGACGTCGACATCGGACCACTTGGCAAGCTGGTGCTGAACAACCGTCTTTCCACTTCCGAAAGGCCCGGGGACTGCTGCCGTTCCTCCCTTTGCTATCGGAAACAGCGTATCTATAACGCGCTGTCCGCTGTTAAGCGGTCTCGATGGAACAAACTTTTTGGAATACGGGCGGCTCTTTCTGACGGGCCACTTCTGCATAAGAGTAAGTTTATGGTTTTCTCCGTTGTCACCCTTAACCAAGCATACAGTATCGGTTACCGTATAACTTCCGGCCTGTATAGAGGCAACAGTTCCTGAAACACCAACCGGAACCATAATCTTATGCACGATAGCGCTGGTTTCCTGAACTGTTCCGATAATATCACCCTCGACGACCCTGTCGCCTGCGGAAACAGTAGGAACAAACTGCCAAAGCTTCGTCCTGTTAAGTGCGGGGACATCGATTCCTCTTGTAATCGTGTGTCCCGCCATTTCACGTATTTCAGTAAGCGGGCGCTGGATTCCGTCAAATATTCCATCGAGCATTCCGGGGCCGAGTTCAACGGAAAGCGGATATCCTGTTGTTTCAACTTCGGCTCCGGGGCCGAGTCCGCTTGTTTCCTCGTAAACCTGAATGGATGCACTGTCGCCCGTCATATTTAGTATTTCGCCTATAAGCCTCTGTTTGCCCACACGGACAACGTCGGCTACGTTGGCGTCTTCAAGCCCTTCCGCAACTACGAGAGGGCCGGATACCTTGATAACTTTTCCGCTCATTTACATACCTTCCTTTTTTAAAGGATGTCGCTGCCCACGGCGCGCACAACAGCGTCCTGAAGGGCTGACTGTCCAAGTCCGAGAGAGCCTTCCCTGCCCGGAATAAGTATAACGGCGGGAGTCGGGCTGTCTTTGAATTTGTCAATCTCTGCGGAAAGTGCCTTAGCATATGTTTCTTCCACATAGATGACGGCATAGTCGCCACTATCTCTCGTAAGTCTTTTGAAAGCGGCAAGAGCCTCTTCGTTTTTTGAAACGGGAACTGCCTCAAGCCCTAAAGCTTTGAATCCCATAACAGTTTCCCTGCCGCCTAAAACCGCAATTTTAAGCATTGATTTCACGCAGCCTTTCCCGGATAACCGAAGGATCTATGCCTGATAGCTTCCCCGTCAAAATCATTCTCACGGCCGTAATTTCGTTCTCAAGTGCCGCTATATAGGCAACAACTGGCTGAACACCGAAACTGTAATACCCGGCTTTGCTGAAAAATCTGATAAGAACATTATCACAGTTC
>JAAYWX010000464.1 GCA_012516225.1 Clostridiales bacterium | reverse complement strand
ATGTACAGGCAGAACCACTAGAACCTGCCACGCCTTCCATATCTAAGCTAAGTAGCAAGGATTCGCCTTCAATATATTTGAAACAAAAGTTTGTGTTTCCAGGCAATCTATTTGTTGGATGACCATTTAGTCTTACATCCTCAATATTATCAAATACTCCCTTTATAAGCCTTTCCCTTAAACTGATGAGTTTTTTATTGTGTTCATCTAATTTTTCATATGCAAGTTCTATAGCTTTGCCTAGTCCTACAATTCCTGGAACATTTTCAGTTCCTGCTCTTTTATTTTTTTCTTGAGCTCCACCTTCTATCAAATTGTCAAGCTTAACTCCTTGTCTAATATATAGTGCACCTATGCCTTTTGGTCCATAAAACTTGTGAGCTGACAACGAAAGTAAATCTATATTTAGTTCATTTACATCTATCTTTATATTTCCTATAGCTTGAACTGCATCAGTATGAAAATATATACCTTTTTCCTTAGCTATTTCACCAATTTCCTTGATAGGCTGTATAGTTCCAATTTCATTGTTAGCAAACATTATTGAAATAAGTATAGTTTCATCAGTGATTGAACTTTTTAATTGTTCAATATCCACTACACCATATTCATCAACATCCAAATAGGTAATTCTAAAACCTTGCCTTTCTAAAAATTCACAAGTATGAAGGACTGCATGATGTTCAATCTTTGATGTAATAATATGATTTCCTTTATGTCTATTGGCAAATGCAATTCCCTTTATCGCCCAGTTATCTGCCTCAGAACCACCACTAGTAAAATAAATTTCTTTTGATTTTGCACCTAGAACTGTAGCCACTTGTTCTCTAGCCTTTTCAATAGCATTTTTAGATTGACCGCCTAGAGAATATATGCTAGATGGATTTCCATACTTTTCACTAAAATAAGGTAACATTTCAGCCAACACTTCTTTTTTTGTAGGAGTTGTGGCTGCATTATCCATATAAATATAGTTTCTCATAACAATTCCTCCTAAACTTCTAATTTCTTATTTGCCATAATAGTATTATGTTCATCAACCATATCCTGAAGAGTAATAGAATCAACTACATCATCTATGCTATCCCTAATTCTTGTCCATACAAGCTTTGTAACACAATACTCTGCTTTTTCACATTTAAACATCTCATTATCAAGTACACAATCTGCTGGTGCCATATCTCCTTCCAAAACTCTCAAAATATTCCCTACAGTAATTTCATCAGGAGACTTGGCAAGTAAATAACCACCTTGAGCTCCACGAACACTTTCAAGGAGTCAATTTTTTTTCAATACAGCAACCAATTGTTCTAAATAATTTTCTGATATATTTTGATCATCAGCCACATTTTTCAAAGGAATTGGCCCTTCTCCATAGTGAAGTGCAAGTTGAAACATCGCTTTAAGCCCATATCTTCCCTTTGTAGACAGCTTCATTTTTTCACCTCTTTTAATCCCAACTGAATTACTTGGTTTTCTTTTATAAGTATATTATACCCTAGTATTTTTGTCAACATTCATTTAAATGAAAAAAGCGTCTTCGACGCGTTAAAAAACTGTCGATGATTTAACTTAACT
>JAAYWX010000458.1 GCA_012516225.1 Clostridiales bacterium | reverse complement strand
GAGTATATAGATTGCAAGGCGTTGATATAGATGATAAACATATTGAAATAATTGTAAAGCAAATGCTTAGTAAAGTGAAAATTGAAGAGCCAGGAGATACAGATTTTTTACCAGGAAGTCTTGTAAGCTTAGCTGAATTTGAAGATACTAATAGTGAAGTAGAAAAATCTGGTGGAAAGCCAGCAATTGGAAGAAGAGCACTTTTAGGAATAACAAAGGCAAGTTTAGCTACTGACTCTTTCCTTTCAGCAGCATCTTTCCAAGAGACGACAAGAGTTCTTACAGATGCAGCTATAAAAGGAAAAGAAGACAACTTGTTAGGACTTAAGGAGAATGTCATAATAGGTAAATTGATTCCAGCAGGTACTGGAATGAGAAGATATAAGAGTATTGAAGTAGTACCTAATATAGAAGAAATTGAAGAAATACATGAAAAAAATATTGTTGACAGTGAAAAAAACTGATGATAGAATGTATAAGTGTGTAATTTAAAGTGGACTCTTTTATACTGAAGATTATGTGGGATTTCCCACATAATCTTTAAGATGTTTAAAAGGAGGAGGAAACTTTCATGTTATCTCAATTAGAGACATGCAAAAAAGTTGTCGGTACAAAACAAGTTAAAAGGGCTATTTTGAACGATAGTGTGAAGACAGTATTTATAGCAAAAGATGCAGAAGAAAGAGTAGTTAGAGATATAAAAAAACTATGTAGTGAGAAATCTATAGATATAGTTTATGTAGATACAATGAAAGAATTGGGTAAACTTTGTGGTATCGATGTAAATGCAGCAAATGCTGCATTATTAAAATAAATACTCTAAATAGAGGGAGGTGCCTAAATGCCAACAAATAACCAATTGATAAGAAAAGGTAGAGATGAAGTTGTATACAAATCTAAATCACCAGCATTAGGAGTGAATTTCAACTCACTTAAAAAAAGAACTACTGAGGTAAATTCCCCACAAAAAAGAGGGGTTTGTACAGCAGTAAAGACTGTTACTCCTAAAAAGCCAAACTCAGCACTTAGAAAAGTTGCCAGAGTTAGACTTACAAATGGTATGGAAGTTACAGCTTATATTCCTGGAATTGGACACAACTTACAAGAACATAGTGTTGTACTAGTAAGAGGTGGAAGAGTAAAGGACCTACCTGGTGTTAGATACCATATTGTCAGAGGAACACTTGATGCAGCTGGTGTAGAAAACAGAATGCAATCAAGATCTAAATATGGTGCTAAAAGACCTAAGAAAAAATAATTTGTGCTAGAAATGCATGGAAAAACAATCCATTTATTATAGATGCATTTTTGTGCACTACGGCAATTTAATTTGTCGAGTACCTATGAATCTACTATTAAATGGTTAAGGAGGGAAGTAAAGTGCCAAGAAAAGGACATATATCTAAAAGATATGTAATGCCAGATCCAATATACAATGAGGAAATAGTTACGAAATTAATCAATCAAGTAATGCTAGATGGAAAGAAAGGAACTGCACAGAGTATTGTGTATGGAGCGTTTGATTATGTAGCTGAAAAAACTGGTGAAGAACCACTAGAAGTGTTCTATAAAGCTATGAACAATATCATGCCTGTATTAGAAGTAAAGGCAAGAAGAATTGGTGGAGCAACTTATCAAGTTCCAATTGAAGTAAGACCTGATAGAAGAGAAACTTTGGGACTTCGTTGGCTTGTTAAGTATTCAAGAGCCAGAGGAGAAAAAACAATGGAAGAAAGATTAGCTAAAGAAATAATGGATGCAGCTAACAATACTGGTGCAAGTGTTAAGAAAAGAGAAGAAACTCATAAAATGGCTGAAGCTAACAAAGCTTTTGCACATTATAGATGGTAATTTTATTAAAATAAATAATTGGGGACGTATATACAGAAAGGAGGAGTACTGTGCCTAGAGACTTTTCATTAGAAAAAACTCGAAATATAGGTATAATGGCTCATATAGATGCTGGGAAGACTACAACTACTGAAAGAATACTTTTTTACACTGGAAAAATTCATAAATTAGGAGAAACCCATGAAGGGGCAGCTCAAATGGATTGGATGGAGCAGGAGCAGGAAAGAGGAATTACAATTACATCTGCAGCTACAACTTGTCACTGGAGAGACCATAGGATAAATATTATAGACACACCAGGACACGTGGATTTTACTGTTGAAGTAGAAAGATCTCTTCGTGTTCTCGATGGTGCAGTGGCACTTTTCTGTGCTAAAGGCGGCGTGGAACCACAATCTGAAACGGTATGGCGTCAAGCAGATAAATATCATGT
>JAAYWX010000119.1 GCA_012516225.1 Clostridiales bacterium | reverse complement strand
CTTAAAAAAATGCTCAGAAAGAGGCTAATGAAAAGGAATGGGAAACATGCAGAAGAAAAAAACGATCCTGCTGGTGGAAGACAGCCGGCTGATGCGGAAATTTGTAACAGACCTTCTGCATCAGAACGGATATGAAGCAAAGTCAGCCTTGTCTGGAGAAGACGCACTGCAAATTATTTCCGGAGGATTCCTGCCGGACTTAATCTTAATGGATATAGAGTTGCCGGGTAAAATAGATGGAATGGAAGCAACTCGCATAATAACGGAGCTCTGCGATATTCCTGTGGTGTTTCTCACTGCCAACACCTCGCCGGAAATAACCGCCAAAGTTCGGGAAGTAAATGCTTATGGTTTTGTCCTGAAAGGAACAGATAAGGCCGCATTGCTTTCCACTATAGATATGGCGCTTAAACTACACAGAGAATCTGTACGTTCTGGAATGTTTGAACGGCTTTTTGAAATTTCAAATGATGAGTTGTATGTATTCCAGCCTGATTCTTTAAATCTTGTCGCCGTCAATAAATCTGCGCAGAAAAGCCTTGATTATCAGCCCGAAGAGCTTAAATCATTGACTCTTATGGATATAAACCCGGAACTCGATGCACAGAAATTCAAGGACACCCTTAAACTGTTGCATGACGGGAAAATTGAACAGGTGGAGATGGAAACGCTGCACCGCAAAAAAAGCGGAGCACTTTATCCGGTAAAACTTTCTCTGCGGCTTTTCAATTATGAAGGCAAAAATTATTGTCTTGCAATGGGCAGCAACCTGACCTCCAAAAAAAAGCTGGAAATTGGGCTGAAAGAAAAAGAAGAACTTATAAACGCCATTGTAAACGCCGCACAGGACGCCATTATTATGCTGGATAACGACGGATGCGTCACATTCTGGAATCCGGCTGCTGAAAAGATTTTCGGCTATTCCAAGGAGGAAATGCTCGGAAAAGATCTTCACAGACTTGTCATGCCAGACCCCGGTTTTTACAATCCTTATCGGGATACTTTTAGGCATTTTATAGAAACCGGTGAGAGTGATATTATTGGGAAAACACTTGAGATTAAAGCCCGGCATAAGTGCGGCCGCGAAATCGATGTTGAATTGTCCGTTTCGGCATTAAAGCTGGAAGGAGTATGGCATACCGTAGGCATTGTAAGAGACATCAGCCAAAGGAAAAAACTTCAGGAAGAACTTGAGTCCAGCCTAAAAGAATATATGGATCTTGCCGAAAACGCCCCAATAGGAATTACGAAATGTGACAGTGAGGGGTATGTAAACTATGTCAATCCTAAAACAATGGAAATACTCGGTCCTAACAGCTTAGATGCGGTGAAAAGATTCAACATTTTCACCGCCCCTGAATTTTGTCAGCACGAATTTTCCAAAAAGCTCAGAGATTGTATGGATCTTAACAAAGCGGACATATGTGAAATGGGATATGAACCCTTACAGGGAAAGAAAACATGGCTTCGTATCCACATCAATCCTCTGTTGGGAAAAAGAAAAGTTCGCGGAGCACAGATAATCATTGATGACATTACTGAAAAAAAGCAGTTGGAGGAAAAAAACAGAAGAGCCGCCGAAAAGATGCGTCTTATTATAGAAGGTATGCCCAATCCCGCTTGGCTCGTATAGAAAAAACGTAAAATTCTGGCTCAGAACAAAGCTGCTGAAACTTTATTTGGAACAAAAACAGGAGAATCCTGCCATGAAAGCGGTACTGATAATCTCTCTCTGCCCGACTTCTGCCATGGCGAAGAAGCTTTATCGCACAAAATGCCGATAAATGAAGTACTCCAAATTGAAGGCAGATTTTGGGATATTTGGTGGGTTCCTCTGGAAGATAATGTTTACCTTCACTATGCTGTGGACGTTACTAAGTTTAAGAAAATGGAGGAGGAACTCTATCGTTTAGCAACAACTGACAGCTCTCTCAATATTTTTAACAGGCGGTATTTTATTCAGGAATTGGAAAAGGAGATGGAGCGTGCCAAAAGAGCAGGCTGCAATTTTTCCGTAATAATGATGGATATAGACCACTTTAAAGATGTTAACGACCGCTTTGGTCATAACGCAGGCGATTTAGTCCTTAAAATCATGACGGAAACCATCCGTAACAGAATTCGCAAA
Organism: Clostridiales bacterium; assembly: GCA_012516225.1. Classification (GTDB taxonomy): domain Bacteria; phylum Bacillota; class Clostridia; order Oscillospirales; family Oscillospiraceae; genus UBA2658. Next base: position 641 of record JAAYWX010000119.1, on the reverse strand, counting down.
ATAGATGTTCTCGCGCGCTGGGGAGGCGAAGAGTTTATTATACTTCTTCCGGAAACGGATGTTGAAAGTGCTGCCAAATTGGCGGAAGATCTGCGCAAAAAGGTAAACGAATTGGATATACCGGAAGTTGGCCGGATAACCGCAAGTTTCGGAGTTGCCTGCTACCGCCAGGATGATACTGTTGATTCTCTTGTAAAACGTGCCGACGATATGATGTATGAGGCAAAAACCATGGGCCGAAACTGTGTCAGATACTCCTCTTTGCAAAGCCCTCAATAAAAATCTTCAACGACTGGTATATGGGTAAATCAGAAAATTTCGTAGATCCCTATGTTTATTTTAACGTTCCATTTATTTTAACCATATTATGTAAACCATAAAAAATACCTTCTCAGCCGTTAAAAGCTGAGAAGGTATTTTATGTTTGGGTAATAATTCACAATAGTCTGACTGAACAACAATCGCAGGAGCCAAGATTTTGTCCCCTGTTCCGGCACTTATTATCCGTCCGGTCAGTTCTTGCCGTCCGAACCTGAATTCTCACTTAGCACTTCGCGGACTATGCTCTCAATGTCCAGCGTAATCTTTTCTTCATCAAATCCGTCCTGCCTGTTTTTCCCTGATTCTGTCAAGGCTTTGTG
>JAAYWX010000118.1 GCA_012516225.1 Clostridiales bacterium | reverse complement strand
TTTCCTGGCTTTCTTTTCATCAAAGCTCTGCTCCGCTTTCTCTATAAGGGTCAAAACATCGCCCATTCCGAGAATTCTCGAAGCCATACGATCGGGATGGAAAGGTTCGATATTGTCAAGCTTTTCGCCTGTGCCCACATATTTAATGGGCTTTCCAGTAACCGCACGCACCGAAAGGGCAGCTCCACCTCTCGCATCGCCGTCAAGTTTGGTCAGCATTACACCGGTCAGTCCGAGAGCTTCATCAAAGGCGGGGGCGGCGTTAACTGCATCCTGACCTGGCATAGCATCTACAACAAGCAAAATTTCAGCTGGCTTAACCGCATCGCGTATATTTTTAAGTTCATCCATGAGCGCTTCATCTATGTGCAGACGTCCCGCGGTATCAAGAAAAACAAGGTCATTCCCATGGCGTTTTGCATGCTCTATACCCGCTTTAGCTATATCGACAGGATTCCCCTGGCCCATCTGAAAAACAGGAATTTCAAGCTGTGCACCAACTGTTTCAAGCTGCTTTATTGCAGCCGGTCTGTAGACGTCACAGGCAACCAAGAGCGGGCGTTTTCCGCTTTTTTTCATAAGCCCTGCAAGTTTAGCGCCGTTTGTGGTTTTTCCGGCACCCTGAAGTCCGACAAGCATAACAACGCTGGGCGACTGCGGCGAGATGTTGAGCTTAACATTCTCGCTGCCCATAAGGCTTGTCAGCTCTTCATTTACAATTTTAATAACCATCTGCGCCGGAGTAAGGCTTTCAAGGACATCCTGCCCTTCGGCACGTTCACTGACTTTCTTCACAAAGTCCTTGACAACTTTATAGCTGACGTCAGCCTCAAGAAGCGCAAGGCGCACCTCGCGCATTGCTTCCTTTATATCAGCCTCAGTAAGGCGTCCCTTGCCCCGCAGCTTTTTAAACGCTGCGGATAGTTTTTCGGAAAGGCTTTCAAATGCCATATGTGCTCCTTATCCAAAAACAGATTTATTCCCTAATACTCTCAAGCTCCTTCAGAAGCCTGTCTGCAATTTCGTTGGCTGTTCCTTCCGTCAGTCTTTTAAGCTCGCAAAGTTCTTCCCGCATTTTATCCATAACAATTCTTTGTTCCGAAAAGCGCTTTACAAGTCCTATCTTTTCTTCTGTTTCCATTAAAGTTGCCTCGGCGCGCACTATAAGATCTCTCACTCCTTGGCGTGAAATTTCCATAATCTCGGCGATCTCCGCAAGCGAAAGATCCTCGTTGTAATGCATACTGAAACAGCTTCGCTGTCGGGGTGTCAATAAATCCCCATAAAAATCCAGAAGCATTGTCATCATAAGAGTTTTATCGCCCATATTAAGACTGCCTTCCGTCAGCCGAACAAATTAAAACACTGCAATATTTCTTAAAGCTTTCATATATTATATCTTTTCCCCGACGTTGTCAAGTATTTTTACTTTACAGCATCGGGAATATTTTTTCCGATAATGTGGCAGACTTTAATTTACGATACACGAAAAGAGGTCGATAGAATGACTTATGACGGCACAGTGCCGCAGATAGAAGATTCCGAACTTCCGCTTTACGGAGAAAACATAGCCCGCACGCTGATTGTTTCCGGCAGCGTACGCGGAATGTCAATTGCAAAGCAAATAACCGGAAATATTAAACATCTGCGTGAAATTCACACCG
>JAAYWX010000010.1 GCA_012516225.1 Clostridiales bacterium | reverse complement strand
ATAGTATATGGATGATCAGCCACGGCATCGGTTTAATGTAGCTGACATAATCAACGCCGCTCCTTACGCCTCCAAAAACCTGCATTAGTAAGTCTCCTGTAGTTCTTATCTGCCCACTGTCTGTGGCGGATAGAACCGACAGAAACAAAATGGCAACAACACAAACTAAAACGGTCCGTTTTGGATACATTACTTTTAATTCGTTCCATATCCGTCGTATCATAACTGGTCACCGCTAAAACTGAACTGATATTTTCTTGATTTTCGATATGAAATTATGGATAGCGCAAAAATCAAGAAAACAAAGATCGCATAGGAGTCCGACACGCGGGGCAATGTGTCTGTTTTGTAAAAACTGTGCGTAGTGTAATTTGCATGAACCAGAATGGAAAACCATGCAAATTTAGATCCCAACCAGCGTATTGCACTTATGTAACCAATGAAAATCAGAATGCCCACAATAAGTGTTCCGGCATATTTACTCCTTATTAGGTTAGCTGCATATAAGATGCAGCCTATCAGAAGCGTATATAGTAAAGTAAGCCCATAAATGTTAGCGGTTGCCGTATATGGCAAACTGTTTACGAGCAATGCCATGGAAAATGGTTCCACGTTGTCCAATGCTCCCCCGTTAGAAATGAATACGGCGGCTTCGCTCCACATATTACCTGCGAAAGCTTCATGAAAACCGGAAAGCAAACAGACCAGCAAGGAAAAGGTGATGATAATGAGAGAAGCAATTGCAATGTAAATCAATTGACCTATTACCCAACTCTTCCGATTTGAGCGAATCAAATAATACGGCAAACCGTTTTCCAGAAATGGCACATCATTAAACACCAGTAAGATTAATAACGACAGATAAATCAGCGTATATTTTCCAGTAAACACGACGATAAACGGTTCAAATGCCTGTATTGCCATTCCCATGCTTTTTGCGTAGGAAACATATTTGTCCGTTAGTGTCAAGCATAAAAGAAGCAACAGAATAAAAGCTATAATGATTCGCGGATTTCTCTTCCATTTTTTTAAATCATAGAGCGCAAACTTGATTGCATGTTTTATATTAACCAAAACGAACCCTCCTTTTAATGCCTCGGATAAAAGCAAGAGAGGAAATTAAGAAGACGATTGCCTGATAACCAAGCATATAAACATATCCCCAAATTGCATTAGTGTTATTGAAATAGGTCCGCGCCGGGTCAAAACTTTGGAAAGGGCTTAAAAAGCTCAGATTGTAGCGAGAAAAAATGTAATTCATTGCATAGCATAGGATAAGCGGAAGGGCATAAACAATGTATTTGTTTGGTATGTAAGCTGAGACGGCCAGACTTACCAGCGCACAGGCACTTCCGAAAAGGCCGAAAAAGAAGGATTGAAAAAATATATATACGAAACCTCCATTCTTATTTACTAAAGACCATATTGAAGTGCTAAGCACAGATACATGCTGCGGATTGCTAATGTCTACCGGAACAGCCAGCAGCCGGCAAATCACTCCGTACAGCAACATTGGTATGAATATCGTCAGCCCGCCGCATATCGCGGTAACAAGTAATTTCGAAACAACATACTCCCTATAACTACGGCTTCTGTGCATGATATAATAGATGTAGTGATTATTGTATTCGTCACAATAAGAAGCGCTATAGGGAAGGGTACATAATAGTGGAGCCAGCAGAATCAGCGAGGAAAAAAACACCGTCATTCCAAACAAATCAACACTGGTGTTGCCGCGTACACCACCGAATCCATCTGCTGCCGCCTCTACTAATCCTGTTGCAATCCCCTCTTGGAGTAACAGCATAAATACAATAATAGAAGACACATAGATTCCACTGGATACAAACACTCTCTTAAAGTCTGTTTTTATAAAACTGGTCATATAGCATCCACCCTCAATCTTTTTACATCAGTTCATGATCGCCCCATCTATTCCATTAACCGGTATGTTAATATAAAGTGTCACTATTTGGCCGTCTTCCAGTTGATCTTCGCCTTTGCAAATAAATACCCAAGCTGGAATAAGCATTAAGTCTTGGTTGACGCTGTCAGAGTACGCAAAAATGTATGCCAATTGTATTTTTGTAACTGTATACTTGGTGCCTTGGGCCAGAGCTTTGCTTAGCTTAGCTATACCGATTTGTTTGAAACTGGAAAGTGCATCCTGAAAACTCACAACTGAAGCCTTTTCTGTTTTTTGCAGAATCTCTGTCAGGCACATATTTACCATCCAAAGGCCGCCTGCTCCTACAATGACTATTATTTTGTCATTTGACGGAGAACTATCCTGGCTGGGATAGTGCGAATTCACATTGACGATCTCAACATCGTCCAGATATCGAGTAAAAACGAACTCATAAAAGTCATTTCGATGATCATCCAGTTTCCCAAACGCAGCAATGATTCTGCACTGAAATGCTTCAAACCCTAAGCTTTCCACCGTGTTTTGCGCCAGTTCAATGGCTTGTGCTTTGGACATGCCCACGTCTATCGTTTCATTTTCAGCGTACTTATTTGATTCAGATAAATCAACGGTTGAATGGAGCACATAAGAGATAAACGTAGCTATCTGTTTTTGAGGTTCGATTGTCAACGAACTCTCGCCATTGTCAATTTGTTGCGTATATCGATAGAAGCCGTTGGTTTCGTTTTTATCGACGTTTACCTTGCCGATATTGTCAGTGCCGAAAAAAACGGAAACCGCCCTCTTCTGAAATTCCTCACTGCCAAAATCAAAATTACCAACAGAATATATATAAAAATCTTCGTTATTAGGGAGAACAACTTCTGCGTCAATATCCAAAGACAAATTCCCTTTTTTAATAGTTTCTTTTACAGTTTTCGGCGTTTCAGCATTACTAAACGTGGCTTGTGGGGTATTTGCACCTCCATTGTTATTTCCATTAATAAACGGTTTTTCCGGTGTTGGCCGGCACGCTGCCAAAGAAACTAATATCATCAGTGACAAAATCAGAGCGATAACT
>JAAYWX010000117.1 GCA_012516225.1 Clostridiales bacterium | reverse complement strand
GCTATTGTCCCATCACACTCCCCTCTTGCCGTTATTTCGTCGCCGTTGGGAAATACGCACGCAATGCAGGAAATAAATTTAGCGTTTCTGTTTTCTTTGCCTTCAAGGTTTTTAAGCAACAAACGGATTCTGTCGGCATCATTTCTGCAGGCTTCTCCTCCGTAACGTGCTGAATAAACTCCCGGGGCACCGTCCAGCGCCTCTACTGAAAGGCCGGAATCATCCGCTATTGCCGGTTCGTTTAGCGCTTTGCAGGCGGCTTTTGCCTTTATTAGCGCATTTTCCTCAAAGGTTGTCCCGGTTTCCTCCGCTTTTAAGGAAAGCCCTGCTTCACCTTGAGAAATGACTTCTGCACCGAACCCTTCAAGAATTGCCTTCATTTCTTTTAATTTGCCTTTATTATTGCTTGCAAGTATATATCTCATTGCTGCAACAGCGCCTCCGCAAAAGCTTTCGGCTCAAACGGCATAAGGTCGTCAATTCCTTCACCGACGCCGATGTATTTAACGGGAAGCTTAAGCTCGTCAGCTATGGCAAATACTATTCCGCCTTTTGCCGTACCGTCCAGCTTTGTAAGAACTATTCCCGTTATGTTTGAAGTTTCCTTAAACTGTTTTGCCTGTATAAGCCCGTTCTGTCCGGTTGTTGCATCAAGTACAAGCAGTATCTCCTTATCCGCGTCCGGAAGCTCTCTATTTATAATGCGGGTAATCTTATTAAGTTCATTCATAAGGTTCTGCTTATTATGGAGTCTTCCCGCCGTATCTATTATTATAACGTCGGCGCCTCTTGCCTTTGCCGCAGAAATTCCGTCAAAAACAACCGAACCCGGGTCTGAACCTTCCTCATGACGTACAATATCCGCACTGGCACGTTCTGCCCATATCGAAAGCTGCTCGGCGGCAGCGGCACGAAAAGTATCCCCTGCGGCAAGCAGGACTTTTTTCCCTTCCGCCGTCATCTTGGCGGCAAGTTTGCCTATCGTCGTCGTTTTACCGACTCCGTTTACTCCAACCATAAGAATAACGGAAGGTTTTGTCCTAAGAGAAATTTCACGGTCGCCGGCTTCCAATATATCCGTCAAAACTTCGGTAAACGCCGTTCTTACAGATTCTCCACCGCGCAGCCCTCTCTCCTTAACCAATCCGCGGAGTCTCTCCACTGCTTTTGCTGAAGTTTCCACGCCTGCGTCCGCCATTATTAAAGCTTCCTCAAGCTCATCATAAAATTCCTCGTTTTCTCCAGTGAAGCTTGCGAACATATTGTTCATCTGGATGGACATATTCTTTTTTGTTTTCGCAAGCCCTTGCTTTATTTTTTCAAAAAAGCCCATAACCGCATCTTATTCCGATTAATCCGGAACAACTTCTCCTTTTCAGAATTATTAAATTACTGTTTTGCCAGTGACCGTTCGGCTTCTTCCAAATCCACCGATATCACCTGCGAAACGCCCTTTTCCTGCATGGTAACACCGTAAAGCATATCGGCTTCTTCCATTGTGCCTCTTCTGTGAGTGATTACGATAAACTGGGTTCTATCAGTCATTGACCGCATATAGCGCGCAAAGCGGTCCACATTGGCTTCATCCAAAGCCGCCTCAATTTCGTCCATAACACAGAAGGGAGTAGGGCGAACTTTTATAATAGCAAAATAAAGTGCAATCGCGACAAATGCCATTTCTCCGCCGGAGAGCAGACTTAAAGTACTCAACGTCTTCCCGGGAGGCTGAACTTTGATTTCAATTCCGCAGTTCAAAATGTCTTGTTCATCCTCAAGTATAAGGGCGGCGCGCCCCCCGCCGAAAAGTTCAAGAAAAGTCTGTCTGAAGCTTTCGTCAATTGCTTTAAATTCGCGGAAGAAAATTTCTTTCATTTCCTTTGTTATGTCGGAAATGATTTTTTCAAGCTCATGCTTGGATTTTTCAATATCGTCACGCTGTTCCGCAAGGAAATTGTACCTTTCGCTTACGCGGCTGTATTCTTCTATTGCGCCCAGATTCGGATTTCCAAGCTGGCTTATCTCGCGTTTAAGGTTATTTATACGTTTAGCCGCCTCTGTAAGATTTTCAACCGGCTTCCTGACGTTCTGGGCTGCCGTTCGGCTAAGTTCATAGTTATCCCAAAGTTTATCGATTATCTGCTTTTCTTCCATTTCAGAAGCGAGCATTTTCTGCTCAATCGCACTGCAAAGGCGCTCCATATCGAGCAGCTCGCGATTTTTTTCCTGTGCCTTTTTATCCGCCTGTGTCCGCTTTCCTTCAAGCTCCATTTTTAGGGCATTTATTTTTGAAAGCTCCTCTTTCATATTATCCGCGTTTTTGCGCGTTAGCTCCAGTTTTTCGAAAATTTCCTGTTTTTTCAGGTTCAACGATTCGTTTTCAACCTTTAATGCGGATATAGCCTTTTGCCTGTTTTCTCCGTCGCTTGTAAGATCATCAAGCAATTCCTCAAGCTGCTTTATTGCAACCAGAGTAGTTTCGCTCTCGGAAATAAGGGATGAGCGCTTCTCTGAAAGTTCAGAGAGCTTTTCTGCCAGTTCCTTGGCTTCCTTTGCGTGTTCTTCGCTCCTTTCGGACATATCTGAAAGGAGCGCTTCAATCTCTGCAATTT
>JAAYWX010000116.1 GCA_012516225.1 Clostridiales bacterium | reverse complement strand
TTACAATACTTTGGCAGTCCGGAACCGAAAACAGCTTTGATGACAGACAATGCCCCTTGACCGGAAAGGCTGCGTTTTTGGGGATAAAATTCTCAAGCGGGAGCGATTTTACTCCTTCAAAAAGCTGCTCAAAAGACATCGCTTCAAAGCTGCCGACTTCAATCAGAATACGTTCCGCACAGCGCAGGCAGATATTTGCCTTTGCAATATCGGATTCCGTCCCGTCAAAGCGCACGCGTCCGTTCTCCGCCTGTACATTATCCAGGCCCAGCCGACGCAGTTCATCCGACAAGGGGCCCTCGAGTCCGAAATGGCAGGGAGCACACAAGGTCAGCCGCATTATTTCTCCTCCGGATTTTCAAAATCACCGCTATCGGTGTCGGCACTTTCGGTATTTTCTGTAATCTGCTCCCCATTTATACTTTCAGGTTCGGTTTCGCTGTTCTCACGGGAGCTCTCTTCAAAAGAGCTGTCTTCTTCCATTTCAAGATCTTTCTGTTCCGTATCTTTTTCGCATACTTCATCCTTATTCTTTTTCGGTTTGTCAAGATAAAAACCGGAAGCCATAAGAATAAGCTCTGCTATAACATACAGCAGGCAAAGAGCAGCAAGACCGGTAACGATAAAGACAAGAGTCTGATTAAGGGAACTAACTGTGTCCACTGACAGCACAACATCTGAAAGATATTCGGAAGCGTCGTTTGTGTCGGCGATAACCTGTGAATCTACCAGCCACTGTTTATTGTCTGAAAACCAATCATACATTTTACCGGATAGTTCGTCGTCCAGTTTTTCGACTGTTCCATCAACCACTACATATTTATCAAGAGTGTAAAGGCTGCCTTTTATATAGTTTTGAGTTTCAGAATAAATAGCATCGGCAGATTCGATATACCGTTTTGTAAAATGTACGGTTACAAACTTGCCTCCAATCGGAACAAGCGCATACTTGCCTGTAACTTTATCTCCGGATTTCTGCTCATCGTAATATCCGACGACAGCAAAAATATCGCGCTTGACAAAAGCGCCGATATCCTCATCCTGCACGACATCTGATTCCTTGGGGCCTCGTATAAGGTCGATAAAGGAAAATTTTGTCGCTGCAAGAAGGCACAGCGATGCGAGAAAAGCTGATCCCGCTCTAATCAGCGCCTTGCGCAGTTTTTTACTGACTTTAGGGGCTACCTTTGAACTTGCGTTTTCGCTGCCATCAGATGTTTTGATAATCTCGGATGTGTTTTCAGATGTTTGCGTTACTTTTTTGTTCATAATTTCGCTCTCTTTTCTCACGGGCAGACCGTGATGATGATAATTTCAGAGTTAATGCCGATTAAGTACTCAATTTCCGCAAAGTGCGTCCAGTATGCAGAACGCCACCATGCTTTCCACTACCGGAACAGCCCGGGGTACTATGCAGGGGTCATGTCTTCCTGTTATGCGCAGAACGGTGTTTTCGTGCTTTATAAGATCGACTGTTTTCTGCTCCCGTGAAATAGACGGGGTGGGGCGGAAAGCACAGCGTACAACAATAGGCATTCCGTTTGTTATTCCGCCGTTAATGCCACCGGCATGGTTGGTTTCCGTAAATATTCTGCCGTCTTCAATTCTTATGGGGTCATTTGCCTGAGACCCTCGCATAGAAGCTATATCAAATCCCGCACCGAATTCTACTCCCTTTACTCCGGGGATAGCGTATAGTGCCGCCGCTATCCGGCTTTCCATGCCGCCGAACATAAGTCCGCCGATTCCGGCGGGGACTCCGCTTGCGGTACATTCAACTATGCCTCCGACGCTGTCGCCGCTTGCGCGTGCATCCAGTATTTCTTTGCGCATTGCAAAGTCAAAGTTAGGGGAGGAGCTTTCAACAGAGCCTATGCTGATTATGGAGGCTTGCACATCGATCCCTTTCCGGCTTAAAGCCTGCCGACATAAGGCCCCCGCCATAACCATCGCTGCGGTGAGCCTTCCGCTGAACGGACCTCCGCCTCTAAAATCTGAACAGCCTTTGTATTTTATCTGTGCCGTAAGGTCGGCGTGCGCGGGGCGAGGC
>JAAYWX010000475.1 GCA_012516225.1 Clostridiales bacterium | reverse complement strand
TAGGGGCACACACTAGGAATTGTGCCGTTCAGTTCATGCCGAAGCCAATTGCATCATAAGTGCACCAAGAAAAGATATGATTGGCTCTACTCTCTATCTAGTATGCAAAGATCCTAAATCCGGAAAACTAGTTGAAAACACCAATTCTTGTGCTATGTGCAAAAGGCTCATCATAAACGCCGGTATTGAGAATGTAATCATCAGAGATACCAAAAATAGTTTTAGAACAGTAAAAGTAAAAGATTGGATAGAAAATGATGATTCTCTAAGTGATGAATTTGGCTACTAATTTTCATCTATCTTTAAAGCTGCTCTAGCAAGTTTATCTACTTCCTCATTGTAAGTATCTCCACTATGAGATTTAACCTTTTTGAATACTACATTCAATCTATCCTTTATGGAATCATAAAATTCTTTGTATTTCTTCGTACCAATTTTATTTGTTTTCCATTCACCAGTAAGCCATTTCTCTATACCCATATAATCATAGTAAAGATAAAGTGTATCTATATTTTTTTCTAGGGCAATGTTCATAGCGACCATTGCCCCTTTAATTTCTCCTGACACATTCCTCATCTCTATCAAATCTTTTTCATTTCCTCGACCTGAATATGTGAATTTCCCATCCTTTGAAAATAATATAACGCCATAAGCATAATATCCAACTTTCACATCAAAACTTCCATCTACATAGGCTATCATTTCATTGTCTTTCAAATCACAAATATCCTTTTCTTCACTATTCTCTTCACCATTTAAATAATCTTTAGCTTCTTTGAGAGTGAGAAAACTCTTGTATTCTGCACCAGAATAACCCTTTACTTGTTTCTCGCACTCACTCCAAGAACTATATATTCCTATATTTCTTCCATTTTTAACTGCATAGTACTTTTTCTTCACACAATCACCTCATATTTTGATTATGACATGATGAGCTACTAGTTTCAACTATATATTTATTTATATTCACTTAACTCCATGACTTGAGCCATATCTTTGTCTCCCCTGCCAGATAAATTGATGATTATTATCTTATCTTTTGGAAGAGTACGAGAAAGTTTCATTCCATAAGCTACAGCATGAGCACTTTCAAGAGCAGGTATAATACCTTCTAATTTTGAAAGTTTATAGAAAGCTTCCAAAGCTTCTATGTCAGTAACAGAATCATATGAAACTCTTCCTATATCTTTTAAATAACAGTGTTCAGGCCCAACCCCCGGATAGTCAAGTCCTGCTGCAATAGAATATATATCTGAGTCTTCCTTTAGAGTACAACATTTAAATCCATGAATAATTCCTACTTCACCCTTAGAAATAGAAGCTGCATGACATCCCGTATCAATACCCTTCCCAGCAGGCTCTACTCCTATAATTTTCACTTCGCTATACTCTATAAAAGGATGGAAAAGACCTATGGCATTGCTACCACCGCCAACACAAGCAACCAGATAATCAGGTAGTCTTCCCTCTTGTTCAATTATCTGTCTTTTGGCTTCTTTCCCAATTATACTTTGAAATTCTCTAACCATTAGAGGATATGGATGAGGTCCTACAGCCGAGCCCAATAGATAAAAGGTATCTTGACTATTTTCTACGAAATCCCCCAAAGCTCTATCTACTGCCTCTTTTAATGTTCCTCTTCCTTCTTCTACAGGCTCTACTTTTGCCCCAAGCATTTTCATCCTGAAGACATTGTGTTCTTGCCTTTTCACATCTATACTACCCATATATAT
>JAAYWX010000115.1 GCA_012516225.1 Clostridiales bacterium | reverse complement strand
TTATACCTCTCCTTATATATCGCACTTCAATGAGCGTATGAGAATAGACGGGATTCCCATTTCAGGCGAAGATCTTGCCGAACTAACCGCCTTCTGTGCCCCTTTTGCTCTTTCTATGGATGACCGCCCCACCGAATTTGAGCTTGTTACCGCCATTGCAATGGAATTTTTCGCAAGGCACGAATGTGATGTTGTGGTTTTGGAAACGGGAATGGGCGGCAGACTGGACTCTACAAACATCATAGACTCTCCTCTATGTTCAGTTATAACCAATATAGGGCTTGATCACACACGAGAACTTGGAGATACAGTTGAAAAAATTGCCGCCGAAAAAGCCGGCATAATAAAAAGCGGCCGTCCGGTTGTGATATACGATCTGCCCCAGAATATCCGAGCAGTTATTTCCGCCCGCTGCGCCGAAACCTTGTCCCCGCTTGTCGTGGCGGATTTTGATTCTATCGTTTCAATTTCCGACAGCAGAAAAGGTCAGGTTTTCACTTACAAGGATTTTAAAGAGCTTGAACTTCCGCTTCTCGGTTCCCACCAGCTCAGAAATGCTGCCGTTGCCCTTGAAACGGTCATCCTTCTGCGCTCCCTCGGTTTTGAAATAGACGATTCGGCTGTAAGGCAGGGGCTTAGCGAAACCGTTTGGCCTGCAAGATTTGAAATAATATCGGAAGATCCTTTTTTCATTGTGGACGGTGGGCATAATCCCCAGTGCGCGGAGACGGTTTCGGAAAACCTGATAAAATATTTTCCTGGCCTAAAGCGGATAATTCTTCTTGGAGTTCTTGCTGACAAAGACTACATCGGTCTTGCCTCTAATTTGGACCGCGCCGCTTCTGCTTATGTTGCTATAAATCCCGTCAGCCCGCGGGCTCTCCCTGCCAAAGAGCTTGCCGAAAAGCTGAAGCGCTTCGGAAAACCTGTTTGCGCATGTGAAAGCATTGAAGAAGGAATAATAAAAGCTCTTTCTTTCGCTGGGAGCGACGGAGTTGTTTGCTCCGTCGGCTCGCTTTACACAGCGGGGCCAGTCAGGGCATTTTTCGGGAAGTAGCTTTTACCGCTGCTATTTAAAGAAGGTGATTTCAGGCGCTTCATACATAATCGCATATTTGAACTGGTCAGAGTAGGACTTGGCGCGTTAAGTGCAGGCGGATGGGAAGTTGCCGCCTGACGAAAGGGATGACTGCCCTGCGGTGCCTTGTCCGCATCCGCTGCCACACCGGAGCGCCGCTCCTTTTGTGGCATAACACGAAAGGAAGATTGCAATGAAAAAATTAAATCTCAACACGCTTTGCCGCGTGGGTGTCCTTGTTGCGCTCACCATTGTTCTTGAACGTTTCTGCTCAATAAGCACTCCTATTCTGCGTATCGGCTTTGCCTTTGTTCCAATAGCCCTTTGCGGCATTATGTATGGTCCTGTCTGGGCGGGAGCCGCAGGAGGTATTGCGGATATTTTGGGCACATTTCTCTCCCCTTACGGAATATACCCGCCAATAACGCTTACCGCCATATTGACCGGCGTTTCTTTCGGTATTTTTCTTCATAGAAAAAACGCAAAATTTTTCCCCAACACTGTTCTTTGCACCCTTGTCAACACTGTCGGGCTAAGTCTTTTCCTCCAGTCATACTGGCTTAGCCTCCTTCAGCATATGCCCTATCTTGCCCTGGTATCGGCAAGGCTGGTTCAGTGCGCCGTATTGATTGTGCTGTATCTGATTATTTTGCCGCTGCTTCAAAAGCTCGCGGAAAAGCTGAAAAATCTGAAATAAAGATAAATCTGGAAATTCGGAGTCTGCTTTTATTTCAATACTTTAAAAACGGGAGGTTTTTATGCGAATAATGGCCATAGACTACGGTGATGCCCGTATAGGGCTTGCCGTCTCGGACGAAACGGCCTCGCTTTGCGGCGAAGCATGGACTCTCGTTGAGCGCAGCATGGAACGTGCTGCGGAAGCAATAGCAAAAGAGGCAAAGGCTCGGAATGTTGAGAGCTTTGTGCTCGGATGCCCCAAAAACATGGACGGGACATGCGGTGCAAGAGCCGAAAAAAGCGTGCGTTTTAAAACTTTACTTGAAGCCTGTTCCGGTATACCTGTTACCTTGTGGGACGAGCGGCTGACAACGGTAGAGGCACACAGCGTCCTCCGGGCAAACGGTAAAAAAACTAAAAACCACCGTGGAAAAATAGATGCCGTTGCGGCATCGCTTATCCTTGAAAGCTTTCTCGGAACTATAAAAAAATAGCAAAGGAAAAATCTTTGCGGAACTTTTTCTTTCCGGCTGCGTCTAATGCCCATCAACCGCATGAAAACAGACTGGGCATCCGCATATGCGCGGTTTTGCTCATATACACAACCGGAGGTGCGAAAAATGAAGACAGCAAAGAATCTGTTCCCGCTATTGTTTGTTCTTGTGCTTTCTCTTGCCCTGACTGCCTGCGGCACCGCAAAAACGAGCGGTGAGGCTGATTTTAAATCCGAATTGGAATCCGACTACGCCGCCGCGCCTGGGGAACATGCCGAAAATTCCGCGCTTTCGCCGGAAAACCGTGAAAAATCCAATGGAGCAGTCGGTATAGCAGTTCAAGCTCCATCATCGGATAAAATCATATACTCAGGGTATGCCGAGATCGAAACACTTGATTTTGACAAGACTCTTTCCGACCTTCAGAAAATGGTTGAAAACTTCGGCGGCTTCTTCCAAAACTCCAGTGTTGCCGGCGGCAATTACGAGGCTGTCTACAAAGGCAGAAACACCTCCCGTACGGCGGACTATACAATACGCATACCCGTTGAAAAATTCGATCAGGTCAAAGAAAGTCTTAAAAATCTCGGCAACGTCGTCAGCAGCGGCACTAACGCCGAAAACATCACCATGCCGTATACGGATACCGAATCCCGCCTGGCGGCCTGCCGCACAAAAGAAGCGCGGCTTTTGGACCTGCTTTCAAAAGCCGAGAGCATGGAGGATATACTTGCTATCGAAAATGCACTTTCCGATGTCCGGTATGAGATAGAAAGCCTGACTTCCCAAATTAAAAATTGGGACTCTCTAATCACTTATTCAACCCTTACGGTTTCCGTCAGAGAGGTTGCTCTGTACTCGAAGGGGAACTCTTCCTCCGTCAGTTATGGCAGGCAGCTTAAAGAGGCTTTTGTGCATTCCTTATGTGCTGTGGGACAATTTTTCAAAGATCTGCTAAAGTTCCTTGTCGGAGCCCTGCCGGTTATTGCGGTTGCGGCACTCTTTGCCGCCGCCGGGTTCTTTATAGTTAAGGCAGTCAGAAAAAAGAAGTCCTCGAAAACTCCGGTCGAAAGCGATGCCGCTGAAAACTCCCGAAACAGGCAGTAAAACCTTTAAATTAACTTTAAAACCCGTTCCGATTAATTCTCGGAACGGGTTTTTGCTTTAGTTTCCTGCTATTCGGACATACCGACCTTCAATCTTAAGCCTGCCCTCGCAATACAGAGAAACGGCTTCCGGCAGAATAACATTTTCCGCTTCTTCCAATACCCTTCGCTGAAGCAAAGCCGGAGTATCGTCATCTCTCACTTCAACCGCCTTTTGAAGTATAATTGGCCCTGAGCGAGGCTTTTCCGTGACAAAGTACGCTGTCGCGCCTGTGAGTTTTACTCCTGCGTCAAGTACAGCTTTTTGTATGTCAATTCCCGAAAGACCTGCATCTGTAAAAGAGGGCATAAGAGAAGGATAGGTTTCTATGATTTTACCGCTGTAATATTTGAAAACAGGCTGACAAAGTTCGCAGTCAAACCCGGCAAGGACAACAAGCTCAATATCAAGATCACGCAGTTTGTCAAGAATTGCGAAGCTGAAAACCGTCTGGCTCGGAAAAAGCTCCTTGTCAACAACATAGCACGGAACACCCGCCATCTCTCCCCTTTTCAGAGCGTACGCGTCCGGGTTTGAGGATATTACCGCCGCAAGTTCACACCCTCGAAGCTCCTCGAACATATCGGAGTCAATCAGCGACTGCAGATTAACACCACCGCCCGACACTAAAACCGCTGTTTTGACCATTTTCTGCTCCTTAATCCGCACAAATTGTTTAAAACCTGTTGGTTTTGTTGAACATCTGGCAAACAAAAACTATTTCTCAAGCAGTTTTTTTGCCCATTCCCTGTTGAGCGATTCCGCCGCGGCAAGCTTTTCAACGCTGCGTCTGCGCTCTTCCTTATTGTCATACTTGAGCACGGCTCTTTCTATCATATTTCTAAGCCTTTCGGCGGATAGTTCTTCTAAGGGAAGTCAAAGTTCCTCCCCTATGCTTTCAAGAAAAGCCGAAACTTTAGGGTCGTATGAAATACCGACAATGGGTATCCCCTGTGAAGCGGCAAAAATAAGCCCGTGCAGGCGCATAGAAACTACAGCCTTCATTCTTGACAAAACTCCGATAGTAAGAGATGAATCCATAGGTTGGTCTATAACTGCGGCTTCCATATTCATATTCCGCTGCACCTCGTCCGCCGCACCCCCGTCTTCTTCGTGGTTTATAAGGATAAAAACCGGCTCAAGTTCGTATTTCATACATACATAATCCACAGCTTCGGCAATTTCCTCCGCCTTTTTATCAAAGCCAGTCCAATCGCGGACAGCCAAGCACAGATAGCTGCCATTCGGGGAAAGTCCATATTTTTTCAATTCCGAGTCTATGGTACCCGACGCAGCGCACGGCAAAGATAGCGCAGGGTCGGAACTGACCAGCATAACTGGAGCATTAATTCCTATTTTTTCAAGCTCCGTAAGGCTGGAACCTTCACGCAGAGTTATAACGTCAACACAACTGTTCAGCACCGTGCGGACTTTCTTTTCGTCGCGTCTGTCCACAATGGGGCCTATTCCGCAACCGTACATCATAACCGCATTCCCGAATTTTTTTGCCGTCGAAATGGTGTAAAGGTAGTACCATAAACTTCTCCGGCTTGTTACATTCTGTATAAGGCTGCCTCCGCCGCTTAAATAAAGCCGCGTTTTTTTCATCGCACGGCGGAACGCCGGAACATTGAACATATACGTTGAATCCACCCAGTATTTCAGTCGGGTTTCCCTCGGTTTTCGGGACAGCGCAGTTATCGGAATAAAAGGATCAATCATCCTTATTTCACCGACGATGGCTTCTAAAATAGCATCATCTCCGGCATTGCCCATCCCATATGCCCCGCATATGATCACTCCGTTTTTCTCGCCCTTTTTCTTTATGCTCTCTCTGCGCAGAACTTCGCCGTAAATCTCAAGCTGCCGCCGAGTCGTCGCATCAACCGAAAACTCAAGCTTTGCCTTTTCATACAGCGCGTATCCAAGCCTTTTTCTAAGGCTTGGATTTTCTGCAAGTTCAGCAAGCTTTTCTCCCAGTGTCAAATAATCCCCCGCGGAGAAAAGAAAGCCGGTTTCTCCTTCGACTATAAGCTTCGGAACCCCCCCCACGCGCGTGCTGACCGTAGCAAGGCGCGCTCTCGCCCCTTCCGTCAGCGCATAAGGGAAGGTTTCCGAAAGAGATGTAAGGGTATTTATATCAAGG
>JAAYWX010000114.1 GCA_012516225.1 Clostridiales bacterium | reverse complement strand
GTGAACCCATTTACTACGAAGCCTGCGACGAATGCGAAGGAGAGAGAGAGGATGAAGAACAGTTTGAATATGGCTATTACATTCTTGACGGACAAGCAGAGGCAGGTTGTGGAGATGTACTACATACAGGGGAGGAAGATGCCGGAGATAGCCAAGACGCTTGGGATTAGTAAGATGGCAGTTAAAAAACTTCTGGATAGAGCAAAAATTAAATTAGAGAAAATTAAAATATTTTTTTGAAAAGTAAACCTTTTTGGTTTACTTTTTGCCTATTTTGTACCTATATATAGAGAGTTTTATATAATTACTTGCCATTTTTATTCCTACAAATCAGCATCACCTATATTGTATGTTGCCCCGGCCAGTCACCGTGAGAACACTGAGCCGGGCATGATGCTGATTACGGGTTTGCAAGTAGGTACTTCCAGAGCTTTGTGCCTCATGCGGATCTGGCGAGGCCCGGGATTTCAAAAGTATGACAAGTAATTTTCCAGACACTTCCTTCCTGGAAATTGGCATAAAGGTAGGTGAATTCGATGAGTAAATCAGATAATGGGAAAATAGATGTAACTATAGTAAACAGTATAGTTTTAGGCAATTGCTGGGGTATCACTGACAGAAGGGTAAGACAGCTAAGAGAAGAGGGTATAATTTCGGAAGTGTCCCGGGGAAAATATGACCTTATCGAATGCACCAGGCGGTATTGTGCATACTTAAGAGAGTTGGCCAATGCAAGCAATAACGATGGCAAAGAAGTTAAACTCAACTATGATACAGAACACGCTCTACTTGAAAAAGCAAAGCGTGAAAAGGCTGAACTGCAGCTACGGGTTATGAAAGGTGAACTTCATTTAGGTACAGATGTGGAAGAAGTAATGACAGATATGATAACTAAAGCAAAAATGAAACTGTTAGCACTTCCGGCAAAAGCTGCAGATCTTGTTATTGGGCGTAAAGATATAAATACTATCGAAAATATACTGCAAAAGCTTATAGAAGAGGCTTTAAATGAATTAGCGGACTATACTCCGGAGCTTTTTGAGCATGAGCAGGCTTTGGTATCAGATGTTTCTGAGGATGATGAAGATGAATAGGCGTGCTACCTGTAGGTTGTTCAAAAAGATATCAAAAGCCTGGCTGCCACCACCTAAACTCCAGTATAGTGAATGGGCAGAGAAAAACTTCATACTATCCACAGAAGATTCGTCGGAACCTGGCAAATTTAATATAGATAGAGCGCCCTATCAAATAGAGATGATGGATGCCTTGAATGATCCGGAGACGCATACAGTAGTATTTATGACCAGCGCTCAGATAGGGAAAACGACTATTGAGAAAATAATAATCGGATACCACATCGACCAGGATCCGGGGCCGATGATGTTAGTGCTTCCTAACAAGGATCCAATGGCGAAGGACTGGAGCCGTGACAGACTTGCACCGATGATAAGAGATGTTCCGGTTCTGTCAAAAAAGGTTGGAGATCCAAAGTTAAGGGATGGAGAGAATTCTACATACCATAAAAAGTTCCCGGGAGGATTAATTATAATAACCGGTGCAATCTCTCCGACTGACTTACGTTCAAGACCGATGCGGATACTACTGTTTGATGAAGTTGACGGTTTTAGTGACACAGCTGAAGGTGATCCGATAGCGTTAGCCAGTAAAAGGCAAATGACTTTTAGAAATCGGAAAACAATAATGGTATCCACTCCTACTGTAGAGGGAGCATCACGCATAGAAGCTGAATACCTGAAAGGGACTCAGGAGAAATGGCATTTAGCATGCCCACATTG
>JAAYWX010000113.1 GCA_012516225.1 Clostridiales bacterium | reverse complement strand
GCCGCGATAGTCGCTGCTCAGCTTGTCAATTTCATCAAGAAGTATGAGTGGATTGGAGCTTTTTGCCTGCTCTATTCCCGCAATGATTCTTCCGGGCATCGAACCAACATAAGTTTTCCGGTGTCCGCGGATTTCCGCTTCATCGTGTACCCCGCCAAGCGATATTCGCGCAAAATTGCGGTTTGTCGCTTTTGCAATGCTCATAGCTATGCTTGTTTTTCCCGTTCCGGGAGGTCCGACAAGGCACAGAACTGTACCTTTAAGCTTTGGTGAGAGATGTTTTACGGCGAGATATTCTATTATGCGCTCTTTTACCTTCTCAAGTCCGAAATGATCATCGTCAAGAATTTTTCTTGCCTTGGCAATATCAACGGATTCCGTAGTTTTGATGTTCCACGGAAGGTCAAGGCACATATCCAAATAATTTCGTATAACAGCGCTTTCCGAAGAACCGGAAGGCTGTTTAGCCAAGCGCGAAACTTCTTTCAAAAGCTTATCAGTAATTTCGTCCGAAAGCTTAAGTTCAAATATTCTTCTGCGATATTCGTGCAGATCGTCATATGTGTCGTCATACTCGCCCAGTTCCGCCTGAATAAGTTTCATCTGCTCACGCAGAAAAAACTCTTTCTGAGATTTGGACATCTGCTCATGAGTACGTTCATTGAGATCCTGCTCAATGGACATTACTGCGATTTCCCTTGCTAAAAAGCGGTTTAAAAGCTGAATCCTCTGAAGCGGACGAATTTCCTCAAGAAGCGCCTGTTTTTTTTCGGGCTTCATGTAAATATTCTGCGCTATAAAATCGGCAACATATCCCGGGTCGTCCGAATCCGCAATTTTTGAAAGAAGCTCCGGCGGAAGCGCGCCGAACAGATGGGCATACTCATCAAAAAGGGAAAGACACTGTCGTATAAGAGCTTCCACTCTTGCGGAAGAATATTTGGCTTCACTGTCGCCCATCTCTACAACATGGGCGGAATAAAACTCATCATTTTCTTCAAATTGCACTATTTTGGCCCTGTGGATACCCTCAACCAGAACTCGTGCGCCTTCGGTGCCGGGAATCCTCAGAAGCTGTTTAACCCGGCAGACCGTACCTATTGAATACAGATCGTTTTCTGCCGGTGTTTCTTTGGATATATCGCGCTGTGCCACTATGAAAATCAATCTGTCGGAACCAAGGGCCTTGTTAAGCGCCGCAACAGACTTTGGACGGATTACATCAAAATTAATGAGCATGCCGGGGAAAATCGAAAGCCCTCTCATAGGCAGCAAAGGGTATTCTGATTGTTTTACCGTTTTTATGTCGTCTTTCATCATGATTCCTCCTTTAGAGGGTTTGAAAAAGCCGCACGGCAAGTGCGGCTTTCTGTTTCAAGTCAAGCACAGGCATGGATATTATTGTGTTGACGAAACGATTTTATGCCTAAGCTCCCTTTCGGCGAACCATCGGTGAAGTGCCGTTGTTTACACAGTCCGCCGTGACCACTACTTGGCTTATGGTAGGGTCGGACGGTACTTCAAACATGATGTCTGTCATTATATTTTCCATGACGCTACGCAGTCCGCGCGCCCCAATTTCCATTTTTATAGCTTTAACCGCTATAGCCTCAAGCGCTCCGTCTTCAAAAACAAGCTCCACGTTGTCATAGTTAAGCAGAGCTTTATATTGCCGCGTCAATGCATTTTTAGGTTCGCGGAGAATTTTTATAAGATCCTCACGCTTCAAAGAGTGCAGGGGTACGATAACCGGAAGACGTCCTATAAGTTCAGGAATAATTCCAAATTTGAGAAGATCGTGGGACTGTATTTCCTGCATGATAGCACCGGTGTCGCGATCGTTTTTACTCTTGATTTCCGCGCCAAAGCCCATATTTCTTCGGTCAAGGCGGTTTTCAATTATCTTTTCGATACCGTCAAAAGCACCGCCGCAGATAAAGAGAATGTTTGTGGTATCGACTTTTATAAATTCCTGATGGGGATGTTTTCTGCCGCCCTGCGGCGGGACATTTGCAACAGTACCCTCGAGAATTTTGAGAAGGGCCTGCTGTACGCCTTCACCGGAAACATCGCGGGTAATGGACGTGTTTTCACTTTTTCGGGAAATCTTATCCATTTCATCAATATAGATAATGCCGCGTTCCGCTTTTTCAACATCGAAATCTGCGGCCTGAAGCAGTCTGAGCAGAATATTTTCAACATCTTCACCAACGTAGCCGGCCTCTGTAAGAGTGGTCGCGTCGGCAATTGCGAACGGAACGTCAAGAACTCTTGCCAGCGTCTGCGCAAAAAGCGTTTTTCCGCTGCCTGTAGGGCCTATCAGAAGAATGTTGCTTTTCTGAAGATCTACATCACCCGTGTCACCGTAAAGGACCCGCTTATAGTGGTTGTATACCGCAACCGAGAGCGCAACCTTAGCCTTCTCCTGACCAATAATATAATCATCGAGAATTTTTTTGATATCGGCGGGACGCGGAAGACTGCCGCGTTTGAACCCGAAGCCCAAATCAGAAGATGTTCTTTTTGACATTCCTCCGCCTTTGCGAGGGTCATAACCCTCGTCAATGATACTCATACAGAGGCGGACGCACTCATCGCAGATATACGAACCGTTGCCCGCAATAAGGCGTTCTACCATTGTCTGAGGTTTTCCGCAGAAACTGCAGCGAATATTTTTGCTTTCTTCAAATTTTGACATAATTACCCCATTTTGTTTTTAGGCTTGGAAAGAAAAGCTGTTACCGCTTATAGATAATTTTGTCGATAAGCCCGTATTCTCTTGCTTCTTCGGCACTCATAAAGT
>JAAYWX010000112.1 GCA_012516225.1 Clostridiales bacterium | reverse complement strand
CCATAAGTGGAGACATGGACCTCATCAGAATGCTCATAGGCAAAGTTCAGAGCGCCAACAAGCACATACTGCCAGAAATCGGAGTCCGTTGCTTTAATCAGAACAGCGATCTCAATGAGATCCGAGCTTTCAGCCGGAGCCGATTCAGCCGGAGCAGCCGGAGCCGATTCCTGTGCACCCGGGGTGCCGCAGCCTGCGAAGAACGCTACCATCATCAGCACTGAGATGGCGACTGCTAACAATTTCTTCATATTGCTTCCTCCATATATTATTTTTTTTTGCACTTAAGTGCAAAACATAAAATTCCTGTAATGCTAAAAACGCAAAAATCCTTATAGTTTCCTTACCGAAGCAAACTATATAGTATAATTCCTTGGTTTACCGGATGATTCCCTGACGCAAAGCTCAGTCGGCAATACCTTGATGCGCTGAGGTATCCGCTTATGGGTGCTGCCCATTTCAATGCGATCCATCAGCATCTCACCGGCAATTCTGCCCACAGTCGTATTCGACCGCCTCACAACGGTCAGCGGCGGAGTAAGATGGCCCGCCAGCAGAAAGTCGTCTATACCCACCAAGGAAATATCCTGGGGTATCCTGATCTTATGGTCCACAAGAGCAGCATAGGCGCCCATTGTCGACAGGTTGTTGGCCGTTATAATAGCCGTTGGCGGTTTTTTCAGCTTCAGGAGCTGTTCGGTGGCCTCGTATGATCCCTCTACCGTGAAATAACCCGGCACCACATAATCCGGATTAACGGGAATACCTGCCTGCTTCATCGCTTCCAGAAATCCATTGAGCCGCTCTTCACCAGGGGTTATATCTAAACTCCCGTATATAGTCGCTATGTCGGTATGGCCCAATGAAACCAAATGGTCCACCAGTTTTTTCACCGCATCATAGTTATCAATGATGATGCAGTCATGTTTGGACTCATTTTTTGATTTCCTGTCGATCAGTACGATCGGGATTCCCATCGAATCAAAGCTGTCAATCAGCTTATTCTCCGTATCCACCAAAACAGCAAGCAGCCCATCCACTCTTAAGCTCAAGAGCGTCTGCATGGATTTTTTTTCTTTTTCAACGTTCTCACAGGTGTTTTCGAAAATGATGTCATACCCCTTGGCATAACACATTTCCTCAAAACCCACCAGCACCGAAGTAAAGAACGGGTTATTAATATCGGGAACAAGATACCCTATTGTTTTCGTGCTGGATTTTTTCAGGTTTCGGGCTACGGCATTATGCACATAGCCATACTCGTCAATCACCCGTTTGACTTTCTCATACGTTTTCGGCGCTACTCTGTCGTCTCCATTGATCACTCTGGAAACGGTGGCCGATGAAACGCCCGCCAATCTCGCGATATCCTTTTGGTTCATGCACGTTCCTTCCTGGAATGTATACGTATACATTCCGTATACAGCAAAACTGTTTTAATATCTTTTTCTCTTTCTGCCTTATTTTCTCCTTTCAACCTGAAGTCTTGATGTATATCGAAGCATGACAAATGGATGAATTATCTCTTTGTATACGTCTACATTTATTTCGACTAATTCTTGTATACGTCTACATTTATATTGGTTAATTTTGTATACGTCTACATTCTACTCATAATAATTTTGTATCCCCTGGAACCCAAGTTCTTCTGCTCTCAATTCATTTTAATCTTACGTTGAGGCAAGCGGATTGTCAACAGGCTGTTTACAGGAATAATCAATGATATATTTCAATTATTTTATTTAATACTGTAATTAACGCATTTTCATGCTGGTTTTTATGTTTTTCTAAGTTTTTGACTCTCCCCTTGTACTCCATACAGCAATAACTTCTTGACCGCCCGTTACAATTGGTACTATTATTACACCAGCAAAGCCGGCGATACAAAAAGGAGGCATCAATGATGAACAAGAAGGCAGAAGAGTTTGTCGCAATGTTGGATTCGGTGGCAATCAATCCAAGAGATACAATCGCTGAAGTGGATTATCTGGCTGAATGCGCCAAGAAGTACCACTATCATATAGTATATGTGAACCAAAGCTTTACAGAGTACATGATAAACAAGCTGCGGGGTACGGATGTGCTGGTAGGCGGCACAGTCGGAAACTGCACCGGCGTCGGCGAAGAGCCGCTCGAATTCAAGGTAGCCGCTGCCCGTCACTGGATTGACCTTGGCTGCGGCGAAATTGACATGTTCTTGAATGTGCCT
>JAAYWX010000111.1 GCA_012516225.1 Clostridiales bacterium | reverse complement strand
CCCTGGAACCATTGCCGCCGAGATAGTCACACTCAAGGAGCACGATTCCCTCTGCGAGCAGGCTGATATCTTCTTTAACCTCTGCCGGGTTTACTACATCATAGATTATTGTAAGAGGAAATTTTGCACCTCGAATCACCCTTTCTATTTGCCTTGGGTTTGCGACTGCTGTAAGGCAGCTGATTGAGTTTTCAAATTTGACTTCTGTTGCAGAATTAATACCATAGCCTTTTAATTCTTCTATATTAGACATTATAAGATCCCTAAAAATAAGACGGCTTCTTTGGGATTCGGCCTTTTTTGAATTGCCGAACAAGCGGAGAAGTATGGGGTCATCGTCATTTGGATCTTCATTATTTTTATTCTCATTATACTTTTTTGCCAGCAAAGCTCGGATTTTGCCTTTGAGACTTGAACCCGGAATAATCGGAAGGTCGCTGAATGGATCTCTTATGATGGGGGAATCTACCGACCCGATTGCCGCAAAAGCGCTGGAAGCTCCTATGTGAAGTCCGGTTACTACTTCAATTGTTCCGGTTATTTCAAGTTTAGCATACATATGTTTTACCGCCCTTATTGTTCCTTTCCGCCGTAATATCTGTGGTATGCCACTAATGCTTCAAAATAATTGCAGAAGAGAATAAGATTTTTTCTGCTTCCGCCAATTTCGGATATAATACCAAACAATTGAGCATTTTCTACAAATTTTTTAACATCGTCATCCCGTGTAGTCCGCCCAGCCTCATATGCTATTCTCACTTTTAAGCGCTGAATGCGACTCTGCATCTCAGGTGAAAGTGCATCATCCCTTTGTCTGATTGCGTCGTTATACAATTCGGAAACCATAGACAGAAGATTACGGATTTTTGAGGTAGTAAGTTTGACATATGTATTTCCCAATTTGTCTTGATAAGAAAGGCTTTTAATAACTTCTTCCGCTTTTGATACATAGTTAAGTTCATTGATTATCAAAGGTCATTCCTCCTTCTCTCTAATTGTGTATAAGTAGATATAAATTGCTGTAATTGCCTGTCGGCATTCTTCTTCGCTGTGTGTTATCCAGTAATACATCTTTTCAGAAAACTCGGTATATACTCTTTTCTGCTCTACGTCAGCATTTTCGTTGGGCTGCATTTTCGCCAAAAAATATGCATATCTTGCTATGTTCAATTTATTGTCTCTTTTTTTCATCAGATCGAGCAAGTTATAAAGATAAGCTTTTCCATAGCATTCAGCCGAATCAAAAAAGGACTTTATCAGACGGTACTTTTCATTAAGCACTTTATCAATAAAAACCGGCCAGCTGTATGTGTTTTCCCCGCTGAAGAGCGTTACGGCATTTTTGCCGGGGAATGATTTTGAAATATCTTCCAGCTCTCCGGTTTGCCTTGCCATAGCCGATACCGGATATTTCTCAGGATAAATTCCAATACCGGCTGACATTGTCAAGGTCCCTTGGCTGTATTTCTTCAGGGACTCATTTAAATCAACGGCAAAACCTACAATGTCGCTCCATTCGCCGACTATAAAGACGTCGTCTCCCCCAGAATAAACTACTGTTGCCTTTCTGGCTGGCTGATGATCGTCAGTTAGAAAATACCTGCCTTCACTCAGGATAGTAT
>JAAYWX010000110.1 GCA_012516225.1 Clostridiales bacterium | reverse complement strand
CGGGTAACCACACCATCGTCTTCTGCTGTGAGCACAACTTTGGAATCTACCGCGCACTTGTGTTCGATTCCCGTTGCAACTATCGGCTGTTCAGTTGTCATAAGCGGAACCGCCTGACGCTGCATGTTTGCGCCCATCAGCGCACGGTTGGCGTCGTCGTTCTCAAGGAAGGGTATCATAGCCGTCGCAATGGACACCATCATGCGCGGAGAAATATCAACATAATCCACGCGGTCGCGGTCGACTTCTATAATTTCATCGCGATGACGACAGGTAATACGTTCATTCAGCAGGCAACCGTTTTCGTCAAGCGGTTCTGTGGCCTGTGCTATGATATACTGATCCTCCATATCCGCCGTAAGGTAATCTATTTCATCGGTTACGAAGTGGGTCTTTTTATCGACGCGGCGATACGGCGCTATAAGGAAACCATACTCGTTGACCCTTGCATAGCTTGCAAGATAGGATATAAGGCCGATATTCGGACCTTCAGGCGTTTCAATCGGGCACATACGCCCATAATGGCTGTAGTGAACGTCGCGAACATCAAAGCTTGCTCGCTCACGCGAAAGTCCTCCCGGACCGAGAGCGGACATACGGCGCTTGGGTGTCAGCTCCGCCAGCGGATTCGTCTGATCCATAAACTGCGACAGCGGCGATGAGCCGAAAAATTCCTTTATGGCCGCAGTTACAGGACGGATATTTATAAGGCTCTGGGGAGTAACTATGTCAAGATCCTGCAGGGTCATGCGCTCTTTTATAACGCGTTCCATGCGGGAAAAACCTATCCGGAACTGATTCTGCAGGAGCTCGCCAACGCAACGGATACGGCGGTTGCCGAGATGGTCAATGTCATCCGGCTCACCGATATTGTGGAAAAGCCCGAGAAGATAGTTGACCGAGGCAAAAATATCATCAACAATAATATGCTTCGGTATAAGTTCATCAATATTGGCAGCAATCTTTTCTTTCAGCTCTTCACCGCTGTATTCTTCAAGAAGTTTTTTCAAAACGACAAAGCGGACTTTCTCTTTTATCCCTATATCTTTGGGATCAAAGTCCACATAGGATGCCATATCTACCATGCCGTTTGAAAAAACACGGACTTCTTTGCCGTCCGCCGCTTTTATAACAGCGTCTATTATTCCTTTTTTCTCAAGTTCTTCCGCTCTTTCTCTCGTTATAATCTCGCCGGCTTCCGCAATGATCTCGCCCGTCATGGGATCAACGGCGGGCATGGCAAGCTGATGCCCGATAAGCCTCGGGCGCAACGAGAGCTTCTTATTGAACTTGTAGCGTCCAACACTGCTTATATCATAGCGGTGTTTATCAAAAAACAGGCTCTCAAGCAGTGCCTCCGCGCTATCCACCGTCGGAGGGTCGCCGGGGCGCAGCTTGCGGTATATTTCAATCAAAGATTCTTCTCTTGAGAGGCATGAGTCCTTCTCAATAGTAGCGACAATACGCTCATCGCCGCAGAATATTTCGCGTAGCTGCTCATTAGTAACAGCACCGTTTGCTCCGCCTGCGCATGAAAGCCATGTATAGGGCTTTTCTTCATCTCTGTATCCGACAGCACGTAGAAGCCATGTTATCGGAATTTTGCGGTTTTTGTCTATGCGTGCGTAAAACAGATCGTTAAGGTCGGTTTCGTATTCAAGCCATGCACCGTGATAAGGAATGATTGTAGTTCCGCATATGCAGGATGCGGTTTTGTCGATTTTCTTGTCATAATAAATGCCCGGAGAGCGAACAATCTGGGATACTATTACTCTTTCCGCTCCGTTTATTATAAACGTTCCGCTTTCGGTCATAAGCGGGAAATCGCCCATAAATACTTCCTGCTCTTTAATTTCTTCCGTTTCCTTATTGCGTAGGCGGACACTGACTTTAAGCGGCGCAGCATATGTCGCGTCGCGAGCCTTGCACTCTTCTTCAGTATATTTCGGCTTTTCATTCATAGAATAGTCGATAAAACTGAGTTCAAGATTGCCAGAATAGTCGGTTACCGAGTCTACTTCCGAAAAAACTTCCCGCAGTCCTTCATCCAAGAACCATTTGTAGGATTCTTTCTGAATTTCGAGAAGATTAGGCATCTCCTGAATTTCCCTGCTTCGCGCAAAGCTCTTTCTGAGGGTCTTTCCATACAGAACGTCCTTTGGCACTTACCGTCACTCCTTATGTCTTCTGTTATATAGTTCAACGTGCTTGATACGCCCGGATTAGTTGTTGTAAATTAGTCGCAAATTAAATGTTACATATTGCTTTTTCCAAAAATGCTGATAAAATAGATATTGATGATAGTGGGATATTATTTCCTCATGGACACGTGGTGTATTACTATATCAGTATTCTTGTTGTTTTGTCAATACCTATATGTAAATTTTGTTTATTTTGCGGTTGCGGTGGGAATTTTAATTCTTTGCCGCTATTTTTATTTCCAATGAAATTGGAAAATTCATCCTTTATCTGCCGTAGGAACTTTCTTTTTAATTTCATCGGCAGACTACGGTCTGTTTCGCGTGAACTGGCTTTGCGGCAGTTTTTAATCCGGGAGATGTTTTTATGGAACTTCAGATAATCATAATCTTTGGCATAATCGTCATAGCCGCTCTGCTTATCCCATGGTCTGAAGGACTTATAAAAAACGGGTGGCAGCTTCTGATTGCCGCAGCGGCAATAGGTCTTGCT
>JAAYWX010000109.1 GCA_012516225.1 Clostridiales bacterium | reverse complement strand
TTTATCCTCAATCGCGATATCTAGGATTATGCTCATAACTTCGTACTGATTCTTCAAATCAAGATTGCTTGTAGGCTCATCAAGCATAAGGACTTTGGGCTGCTGGGCAAGAGCGCGGGCAAGCATAACTTTCTGCAGCTCACCACCTGAAAGTTCATCCAGATAGCGCAGCGTGAAAGGTTCAAGCCCAAGCCTCTCAATAATTCGTTTTGTAATTCTGTGATCCTCTTCCGTAGGATTCAATTTTATGTAGGGCTTTCTTCCCAGCAATACGGCATCATAAACTGTAACCTGCGAGCTTTCGTTTTGCTGTGATACATAGGCCATATCTTTTGCGATTGCCTGACGCTTTTCCTTTTGAACGTCACGTCCGTTTACAAATACAGCTCCATCCTGAGGCTGTAGGATACGGTTCAGGCATTTAATCATGGTACTTTTGCCGGCGCCGTTGTTGCCGAGAATGGCTATGCACTGGCCGTCTTCAGCATCAAAGTCTATCTCCTCGAGTACTCGCCGGGCTTTATTATACGAAAAATTAAGACCCTTTACCTGTATCATTTATTTGCAACCCCCTTGAAAAGAAGATACAAAAACAACGGAGCGCCAAGAAAAGACGTAATTGCGCCTATCGGGAGCACTACCGGAGCTACGGCGGTGCGCGCCAGAGTATCACTCAGCAGAAGAAGGAGCGCTCCAAGAATTGCGGAAGCGGGAAGAAGAAAACGATAATCTCCTCCTATAAACCTCCGCATAAAGTGAGGAGCTATCAACCCTATGAAGTTGATTATTCCTACAAATGATACTATTACGGAAGCTGTAAGCGAACAAATGACCATTCCTACTATCCGCATCGAATCTACGTTTACTCCCAATCCTTTAGCTGTATTTTCACCGTTTTGCAGGGCGTTGTAATTCCAACGGTTAAACATAAAGTATACAAAACCTAAAAGAGTTACACCCGCCATTAATCCCACCTGCTGCCAAGACGCGCGGCCCAAATCCCCAAAAGTCCAGAACACAATGGCAGCAAGGCTTACATCGTCCGCAAAATACTGCATAAGGGTCGTACCCCCTGAAAACAGGGCGCTGAGCGCCACGCCTGAGAGCACCATCGCTTCGGGGGAAATTTTTCTGAATCTTGACAGACCAAGCACCACAAACGTCGAAAACATGGACAAAATAAAGGCGCATATGGATACAAGATAAGGATTTTGTACTTGAAGCCCGTCCGAAGTTTGAAACTGGACTCCCGCGCCGAGAATAACTATCGCAAAGGCTGCGCCAAAAGCCGCCCCCTGAGAAACGCCGAGAGTGGACGCGGAGGCGAGCGGATTGCGCAGAATGCTCTGCATTGCGCAGCCTGTCGTTGCGAGGTCTATCCCCGCAACGGCAGCCGCGGCAATTCTCGGCAGACGTATGCCGAATATGACCGTTCTGTTCTGTTCTGTGCCTTTCCCAAGCAATGTCAGAGCAACTTCTTTAACCGATAATCCGGCAGAACCGGCAGATATTGCAAAGAGAGCCGCTGCAATAGTTACTATGCCCAGAAACGTTATTATAATAATCTTATAGCGTATGTAACCACGGTAAGTGCCGGTTTTTATTGCCGAATTACTCATAGTTTCTTCTTATTCCCCAATTGTGATTTTTCCAAAATTATTTCCGGAGTCTTTGAGCTGCTGCAGATAGGGCTGGCCAATCATCAAAGTAAATATTTCGTCTGCTTTCTTTTCGAAGTCCACATCGGCAAACTTATCGGGGTAAATGACCATCCCCGCATAGTAAGCATCAACTATGGCTATCTCGATGTTTGTACCGTTGTAGTTGTAGGACACCTGCGAGTAGACGTTCCCGTTCTTGACCGCTTTAAGGTTGTCATAGTAGCTCTTATTTTTAGCATAGTCTTCATTCACAAGGTTCATGTTCGCAGGTGTAAGGAAAATAATATCCGGATCCCATACTACGAGTTTTTCCTTGTCAATCAGCATAGCGCCGTCCTGACCGGTTTCATCCACAACGTTTTTCGCATTTATTGCGACAAACGGAGGATATTTGCCGTATGTACCCTCAATGCCGTGACCGCCCTTAAAGCTGACGGCTCCCGCATAAACTGTGGGCTTGTCGGCATCAGCTATGTCTTTCGTACGGTTGTTTAAATCTTCCTGCCATTCTTTCATAGCCTTAGCCACTTCGGCGCAACGATCCTGCGTTCCCATGACTTCACCGGCAAGCTCAAGCGCTTTGTAAACGCTCTCGCTGAAAATGCCGTCATACTTAAGCCCTATAACAGGAATGTTTGTTTTTGTCTGGAGGTTGTCTGCGGACTCTTTGTCAAGGTAATTTGCAAATATAACATCAGGGTTAAGCGTTACAAGGGCTTCGTCATACTGTGTATCCTTTGCTCCACCGGCCCCAACGGAAGTAAGGTTTGCAAATTTGTCTTTGTTTACAATGGTGTAAGGCATACCGGGCGTCGGTGTTTTATCCATATCGGTAACGCCTATAAGCCTGTCGGCGCAGCCGGCATATGTAAGGAGACGCGCGGAACTGCCCGCTACCGCGGCAGTTTTGATTTCGGCGGGTATTGTTACTTCTCGTCCGAGCATATCGGTTATCGTGCGTTCGGTTGCCGCGGCGGAAGGCGATGCGGAGGGTGCCTCCGACGGAGTGCTCTTTCCGGAGGAACATCCGGCAAAGAGCGCCAGAATAAATGTCATTGCCAGTAAAAGCGCAGAAATCTTTTTCGTTTTCATTTTGTTTTCTCCTTAAATTTTATTATCTGTCGTATTCGCTGAAGCAACTTAAACAGACCATTTTCCCGTCTTCAAGTCTTATTTTGTCTTCGCGTGATTTCTCACCGCATTTTTCACAGACTACCGAGCGGAATATGCGAGCTCGCTCAGGCAGTTTATAAACCGGCTCTGAAAAACTGAAAAGCTCATCCGACGGTGCATTAAGTATGTAGTCCATCCACTGGTCGCGGGGTACATCTTCCGTATTTTCGGCTTTGAAATACAATCTCAGTGCTTTCCCGCTTTCACGGAAATAAAAGTTGAACGCCATCTTGCCCATGGGTTTGTAAATCAAATTGCCTTTGCCTAAAGTGCAACCCAAAAGGCTTTGAACGGCATCAACCGCGCAGGTGTCGTTTTCGGTAATGCAGACTATTTGCTCATCCGGTGCGGCTTCCGTCGGGATATGCTCCATCAGCGCTTCCACCGCTTTAAAGCCTATAGCCAGTCCTCCGCATTATGACCGTGAAACGATTCGGCTTTTTCCCATTTTTCTGCGTTGTACAAAACAAATCACTCCATTTGCCTCTTTTTTAAAAGAGCATTTTTTGTCAGAATTTCTAAAGATTATTTTATTCATTAAAGGGACGGTCAGCAAGCCCCCCGGGGGGAATCAGGCGGCAGGTAATTTAGCCAGTATTGTCCGAAAACATTCGTTAGAATGCATAAAGCGCTGCAAATATCCCCGTACAGGGCTTGCCGCCTTTTCTCATTGATGTTAGATTATCAGGAATAAAGCCGAAAAAGGAGAGGTTTGCAATGGATTTTGAAACGGTTAAAAACTTATGGCAACCGCACGGTCACAACGCAAAAGCCGCTGTTGAATGGTGGAACGGAAATGCCGAAAAATATTCCGCAATGGAGCTGCCTTCCCCTGAAAACAGCCTTGCTATGCGTATTATTGAAAAAGAGGGAATGGTTAAAGCGGGCAGTACGGTTCTTGACGTTGGCTGCGGAGGAGGCAGATTTTCTTTTGCCTTTGCCGCAATGGGCGCCAAAGCGGTTGCTACCGATTTTTCACGTAAAATGATTGAAGAAGCTCTGAAACGGCAGGAACAGATGGGGACGAACGTCAGCTTCAGGGTTGATGACTGGAGGACTTTGGATCTGAAAGGAAAAAGATGGGATAAAAGCTTTGATTTGGTGCTTGCCCATATGACGCCGGCGGTAACATCGGCAGATACCTTTCTTAAACTGTCCGACGCAAGCAGAAACTGGGTTCTCATGCTTAAACCCACCAGGCGGACAAATTCGGTGCTGGACGAGCTTATAAAAATCATAGGAGCGGACGAGGATACCAAGTCGCTTGACGAAACAATAGCATTCGCATTCGATATCCTTTGGATGATGGGCTGTTCCCCAAAGCTTGAATACGAAAAACAGATTTGGAAAAATGATGTGCCTTTGGAACAGGCAATCCGTGAATACACTCTGCGGCTGTCTTCAATGCACGATTTATCAGATGAAGACAAAGACCGTATAAGCACATATTTAAGGGATATAGCACAAGACGGAATTGTACATGAAACAACAAACACTACGATAGTCGCCATGTACTGGCAAGTAATTTAAGCAAAGGCCAAGGCCGCTTCCGAGCTCGAGCTTCGGAGGCGGTCTTGGCTTTCCAGACTTTTTATTTCCCCGTTTCACTTTCAATTAATTTTTTATTTTTAAGCAGTTATTGCTTCCGAAAAATCAGCATAAATTTATACCGGATATCGGCAGCGTTAACGGGCGTATAAAAAGGTCGTTTCGGGGAGGAGAAAAAACAAAGTGAAAATAATTTATCCGCAGTACCAATGGGCTTATGCGCTGACTCCGCGCAAGCAGACGACTCACCTTATCCTGCACCACAGTGCCACATCTTCGGCAACCACGGAGAACATACACGCTTACCACAAGTCACTCGGCTGGGCGGGCATAGCCTACCACTTTCTTGTCAGGAAGAACGGTGCCGTATATGCCGGGCGGCCGATAGACATGATGGGCGGACATACGAAAAACTATAACCATTGCTCGATAGGTGTCTGCTTTGAAGGCAATTTCGACAAAGAATATATGCCCGATGCGCAGCTTGAGTCCGGGCAGGAACTTATCTCATATCTGCTTACAAAATATCCTTCTATAATAACAGGGCAACATAAGGACTTTGGCAAAACAAACTGTGCAGGGGCAAATTTCCCTTTCACTCTCCTTCTTAATCCTTCCGATGAGGGCGATGCGGACGAAGAAAATAAAGAACCGTCGGAATGGGCTAAAACCGCGTGTGGCTGGGCGGTTGGAAAAGGGTTGTTCAAGGGAGACGGTACCGGAAACTTCCGCTGGCATGAGTACGCTACAAGGGAGGAACTGGCGGCAGTGCTCATGAGATATTCAACTATTGAAAAAGGAGGCCTCAAATGAACCAAACAACAAAGCAAAACAGATTCAGAAGCTGGGCGCTGTGGGTATCCGTTGCCGGCGCCTTGTGGGTAATCGCCTCGGCATTCGGTATTCCGGAAAAAATAGGGATAACGCACAGTACATTTACAACAGTACTCGACGCAATAGGGTCTATACTTATAGCTTTCGGAATAGTGAACAATCCCACCGACCGAAGCAGTCTATAGGAAAGAAAATATTTTATTTATCTAAGGTAAAAAAGCGCGGGGGCATCTGCCGCCCGCGGCTTATGTACATACCGTGATTAAACTCCCCCTTATGCAGGCCGGAAATTTATTTTATTTCTCGCAAGCCTGTTATAAGGGGAAGTTTTTTATCGGCGATTATTTACCTGTTCATTCGCAGCGGGATCCTCCCGTACAGCATTTCAAAGTCGGATCTTCCACACAGGTCAAAACGCCGTACGTTATCGGGATTTTAACGCAGATTCTTTGGGTAATTGTAACTCTGCAGACATTGCGGCAGGGGTCCTGACTGCAAACCACTATCGGATCTCCGCTGCAGTCTGCTTCAATTCTGCCTACGGTTGCGCTGGGTTCTATCTCGACAGGAAGGGTCAGATCCGCGCTCTGGATAACTTCTCTTTTAAATTCTTCATATGTGCAGTCGCAAGGCGGCGGAGGCGGGCACTTGTCTTTCTGGGACATATCATAATCCACGATTAACATACCTCCTTTTATTGGGATACCTCATACTATGCTCTTTTAAATTCTTATGACACCTTAGGCATCAAGGAGATAATCTCCGCAGTCGGTTTTGCCTGCTTCCGCTAATAATAAGCCAAAGTTTTTTATTCTAATAAAAAAGAACTCAAGCATCATGTCAACGCTTGAGTTCTTTTTTGGTGCCGGTGACCGGGATCGAACCGGTACGAGGTTTTATCCTCACGGGATTTTAAGTCCCGGGCGTCTGCCAATTCCGCCACACCGGCAAAATACGAGGTGAATTATAGAGTGTCTTTTATCTTAGCACGACTAACGCTCTCTGTCAATGACGGGCGTAATGTCCCACCATAAATATTTTTACAGCCTCCCGCAGTTATTATAACCGTTTTTAACTGCGGGCTGGCGTTTTTTATGCGAAAAGGCCTGTCTGCGTAATCAGGGAATAAAAATGAGCGGAACATGTCATAAATAAGGGCTTTTTTGTATTGCCCGGAACTTTTTATTCTGATATAATACTGAATTACTGAAAGATCGGGCTGATGATCGCTATACGCTTTTCCAGGATAATTACCAAATATAAAGATATAAAAAACGGAAAGCCGTTTTGCGCGGCATTTTTTCGCGTGTGCGGTAGCATACGGAGGAATGATATGATGGTAGAACATAAAAAATGGATACTTCCTAAATACACGGACGAAATATGCACCGGACTTTCCGAAGCCGGATACTCCCGGCTTCTTGCTGCTGTTCTTCAAGCAAGAGGCGCGGACACCCCCGAAAAAGCAAAGAAATATCTTATGCGTACGGAAGAACTCCTCTGCGAACCGATGCTCATCTCCGATATGGACAAGGCGGTGGACCGCATAAAAACCGCCATGAAAAGGCATGAAAAAATTGCGGTTTACGGTGATTACGACGTCGACGGAATAACATCATCCTGCCTACTTATGGACTATTTCAGCCATCACGGGCTTGACTGCGAAGTGTACATACCGGACAGGCTTGACGAAGGATACGGAATAAACGGCAAGGCGATAGAATCCCTTCACGAAAGCGGAATCGACCTTATTATTACGGTTGACTGCGGGATAACAGCAGTATCAGAAACGGAGTATGCCAAAAGTCTCGGTATGGATATAATCATTACAGACCATCACGAGTGTCCAAGCGTCCTTCCAAATGCATCTGCCGTTGTTGACCCTAAAAGACCTGACTCAAAATATCCTTTTGAGCATCTTGCGGGGGTAGGAGTTGCCTTTAAGCTTGTCTGCGCTCTTGAGGGAAACACTCAGGCTCCGCTTAAGTTGTATTCGGATCTTGTCGCGGTTGGTACAATTGCCGATGTTATGCCCCTTAAGGGCGAGAACCGTTATTTAGTATATATGGGGCTTGAGAAATTGAAAAACAATCCCCGCCCCGGTCTTGCCGCACTTATAGAAGAGTCCGGTGCTTCTAAAAAACCTGTTTCGGCCGCAACGGTTGGATTTACTCTTGCTCCACGAATAAATGCGGCAGGCAGGTTAGGCGAAACCGAAATATCCTTACAACTTCTCCTTACCGATAGCAAGACCGAAGCCAGCCGCCTGGCAAAGGAACTGTGCAATCTGAATTGTAAGCGGCAAGAGCTTGAAAACAAGGTTTGGGAAGATGCCATAAATGCCATACGCAACAGAAAAATAACAATGCCGATAGTGCTTATGAGCGATTCATGGCACCCGGGCGTTGTTGGAATTGCCGCATCAAAGCTGACTGAAGAATTTGGAGTACCTACCGTCATAATTTGCATTGAAAACGAGTCTGGAAAAGGATCATGCAGAAGCTACGGCAATTTTAACCTTTTTGAGGCTTTATCTGCCTGCTCCGAATATCTTGAAAGCTTCGGAGGACATGCTTTTGCGGCCGGACTTAATATAAAACTCGAAAAAATAGAGGCTTTCAGGGAGGCGCTTTTGGAATATTACAGGCTTAATCCTCCTGCGGAGAGCAGTCCCGCGGTTGAGCCCGAGATTTGTATAAACAATCCGGAAGTGCTGAGCATTGAGGGAGTAGAATCTCTTGATAAGCTTGAACCCTGCGGAAGCGACAACGAAAGGCCCCTAATGTGCATTTGCGATGCGCTTCTCGAAAATATTGTACCCGTAGGAAACGGAAAACATCTCAGTATGCGCATACAGAAAGACGGCGTTCGTTTTGACTGTGTCTTCTTTTCGCATTCCGTCGACAGCATAGACGTACGCGAAGGTATGACCGTTGACATATGCTTTATCCCTCAGATAAATGATTTCTATTCGCACCGTAGCGTTCAGCTTCTCGTAAACGATATACGGCCCTCCGAAACACTCCGGCAATGCCTTAAAATCCTTAAGCGCGAGGAAATTTGCGTTGAGGATTACCGCATTTTCAGGCCCGAGAGGGCAGACCTTGCAAAGGCGGGGCACAGGATAAAGCAGGTAGGCGGACGTATGGAGCTTCGGTATGAGGAACTTGCCGAGCGCCGCAAACTCTGCTGCATGGAGCCTGTGAAGTTCTGCCTTTGCATAAGAATATTAAATGAACTTAACCTTCTTGAGATCAGGATATATAACGGGCGCATATGCTGCTTTACCTGCGACAACGGATTAAAGACAGAACTTACTAATTCCCGCCTGTTCAGGCTTCTGTGGGAAAGCAATGTCAGACCGTCACCGAAGCAGGTTTAGCCGGAAAAGATTCAAGCTGCAATAAAGAGGTATAAATATGCAGGACGACAACAAGCGGGAAACTCTCTCGCCGGAAAAAATGTATGAACAACTTGAAAAGAGCGTCATAGAGATGAACCCCACGGCGGATGTCGGCAGAATTCGCGCCGCCTATGAATGCGCCTCAATCGCCCACAGCGGGCAAAAGCGCAAAGAGGGTTCCGACTATGTTACCCATACAATAGCCGCAGCACAGATATGTGTCGAAATGGGGCTGGACGAGGACTCTATCATCGCTGCTCTTCTTCATGACTGCATAGAGGATACTTCGCTGACATATACCGATATAGCCAAACATTTTGGAAACACGGTTGCCGACCTTGTGGAAGGCGTTACAAAACTGACGCGCGTCCAGTACACAAGCAAAGAGGACGAGCAAATGGAGAATATGCGCAAAATGCTCCTTGCAATGGCAAAGGACATTCGCGTTATACTCATAAAAATTGCTGACCGTCTGCACAATATGCGCACAATGGAGTTCCAGTCAAAGGAAAAACAGCGCACCAAATCGCTTGAAACCATGGAGATCTATGCGCCCATAGCACACCGTCTCGGAATGCAGAGGGTCAAATGGGAGCTGGAGGATCTCTCGCTTCTCTACCTTGACCCTATCGGCTACAAGGAAATAACCGATTCTCTGAATGAGAAAATGCCCATGCTCGAAGCTTTTATGGACAGTGTCGAGCAAAAGATAAAGGCAAGGCTTGACGACTGGGGAATAAACGGAACAATATCAAGCCGCATAAAGCATATATACAGCATATACCGGAAGATGTATTCCCAAAACAAGCAGATAAATGAAATTTTTGACCTCTGCGCTTTCCGGGTGATAGTCGATAATATAGCGGACTGCTACAACGTCCTCGGTCATATACACGATATGTACAAACCTCTTCCCGGCCGGTTCAAGGACTATATATCGACGCCGAAACCGAATATGTATCAGAGCATACACACAACAGTCATCGGTTCGGAAGGGATTCCGTTTGAAGTTCAGATACGCACTTGGGATATGCACCATACTGCGGAATACGGAGTTGCCGCGCACTGGAAGTACAAATCCGGTGATCAGGGAGTAAAAATCGGCGACGAGGAAAAATTCGCATGGGTTCGCCGCCTGCTGGAAACACAGGCCGACAGTGACGCTCAGGATTTCTTCCACGACCTTAAAATCGATATGTTTTCCGATGAAGTTTTTGTCTTTACCCCGCAGGGCGACGTAATAAATCTTCCTGCGGGAGCAACTCCCATAGATTTCGCTTACGGGATACATTCCGCCGTCGGAAACAGCATGATCGGAGCCAAAGTCAATGGGCGCATAGTACCATTTGACAGAGTTCTTCAAAACGGCGACATTGTGGAAGTGCTGACTTCGAAATCTGCCCCCGGCCCGAGCAGGGACTGGATGAAAATAGCTAAAAGCGGTGCGGCGCGAACAAAAATAAAGCAATGGTTTAAAAAAGAGAAACGCGAGGAGAACATCGCCGCAGGCAAGGCAATGTTTGAGGCGGAACTTAGACAGGCCGGAATTTCGATGCCTGCGGTTACCGATGAGGATATTCTTCCCAATATTTTAAAAAGGCTTGCCGTCTTTTCGCTGGACGACTTGTACGCGTCCATAGGCTACGGTGGAATGACCGCCACCCGCGCCGTCAACAAAATAAAGGACGAAATCTTAAAGAGTCAGAAGCTCCCGCCTAAAAACTCCATTGAAAGAATTACGGAAAGAGCGGAACAGCGCAAAGCTCAGCAGACGGAGA
This sequence comes from Clostridiales bacterium, assembly GCA_012516225.1. Taxonomy (GTDB): domain Bacteria; phylum Bacillota; class Clostridia; order Oscillospirales; family Oscillospiraceae; genus UBA2658. Next base: position 2,090 of record JAAYWX010000109.1, on the reverse strand, counting down.
AGCACTCCGTGCATGGTGTTCTTGTGGAAGGGCTTGATAACTGTCTGGTAAAGTTTTCCCGCTGCTGTACTCCTGTACCGGGTGACGAGATTGTGGGCTTTATCACAAGAGGATACGGCGTTTCAGTGCATAGAACCGACTGTAAAAATTATCTAATGAGCAAAGATGACCCCAAAGACGGCGGGCGCTGGATAAACGTAAGCTGGGCGGATGCACCGAGTGAAACTTATGTTACCACTATAAAAATTATGGCACGAGAGAGAAGCGGTTTTGTAATGGATATAGCCACGGTTTTAAACTCCATGAGCGCAAAAGTTCTCAGCCTTGCCGCAAGGGGTTTGGACGGAATGAAATCTACTGCCGTGGTGACTCTTGAAGTTAAAAATATAAACGACCTTGAAATAATAATAAACCGGCTGAAAACGGTGCCGGGAGTTACCGAAATCACAAGGGCTGGCGATTAATGCTCTCTAAGCTGACATTTGTTGGAAAGTATTTTTATGGGGAGAAACAGAATTTATGCGTGCGGTAGTTACAAGAGTTGACAGTGCATCCGTTGCTGTCGGCGGGGAAATCATCGGGCAAATCGGAAAAGGTTTTTTAGTGCTTCTGGGTATCTCTGCAACAGTTACGGAAGCGGAGGCAGATAAAATTGCAGACAGGCTTTGCGGGCTTCGCATATTTGAAGATGAAAACGGGAAAATGAACCTTTCGCCTGATAAAGTCGGAGCTGAATTCCTTATTGTATCCCAATTCACGCTCTATGCGGACTGTTCCTCCCGCCGTCCCGGATTTACTATGGCGGCTGGCTCGGAAACAGCCAAACCGCTTTATGAGCGTTGCGTAGCCAAGTGCCGTGAACGCGGTTTTAAAGTGGAATGCGGGCAATTCGGAGCAGAAATGAAAGTGTCCTCCATAAACGACGGTCCCGTTACGCTTATACTTGATACGGATAAGCTGTAATGGGTTGGATCTATTATAAAAAATTGCCCATACAGAACTTGAAAATTCGTTTTTAAACACGCCTTTTGTCACCGCTTCAAAACAAGCGGTCGGGCACCACCAGAAGGAGGAGCATATAATGCTTATTAAGTCGCTGACTCTCGGGCATATACAAACAAACTGCTATATAGTAACTGATGAAAACACTCTTGAATGTGCCATTATAGACCCAGGTGCGGAATCTAACACAATTATGGATTATCTTGAAGAAAACAAGCTGAAATGCCGCTATATTCTGCTTACCCACGGGCATTTTGACCATACGGGAGCTGTTGAAGAGGTTATGCGCCAGACGGGTGCAACCGTCTGCATGCACAAAAAAGACGTAAGAAGAACCATCGCAGAACTTGGCTTTAGATATAATCCTCCAAAGGGAACGGTGTTTATAAAGGAGGGTGACAAAATAAATGTCGGCTCTCTTGTATTCGAAGTTATAGAAACGCCAGGCCACTCCGAAGGCGGGCTTACTTTCCGCTGCGAGGACGCTCTGTTTACCGGAGATACACTTTTCCGCGATTCGTGCGGGCGTACAGATCTACCCGGGTGCAATGGGGCGGATATGATGAAATCGCTGAAAAAACTCCGCGACCTTCCGGGCGACTATGAAGTTTATCCCGGACATATGGAGGCGACCTCCCTCGAAAGGGAGCGCCGTTATAACTGCTTTATGCAGCAGGCGGAATAACTTTAAAAATTTGCGGCAAATCGCCGGCTCTCTGAAAACGGCAGTTTTACCGTTGCTTTCAGATATAAAAGCGGCAGGGGGATAACCCTGCCGCTTTTATATATACAGGCAAAATAAGCCTATTTACTTTTGCGCCTCAAGTATTTTGCAAGCTTTACAAGTTCGTACCAGAAAACAGAAATCAAGGACGCGGCAATGCAAAACATCATTTGTCCAGATGACAGTGCGCCCAGTTTCAAAAGCGAATTTAGCGGCGTATAGAGAACCGCGCAAAGCCCTGCGGCCGTAAATAATGCGACGGCCCACATAACTTTGTCTTTTGCGAGATTTGAAATAGATCTAAAAACAAAGTCTGTATCAGAGCTGTTGACCAAAACAAGAAACAGATTTGAAAGAATAATTA
>JAAYWX010000449.1 GCA_012516225.1 Clostridiales bacterium | reverse complement strand
TTTAAATCTTCTTCTAAAATTTATAGGCTTTAGTTCTTTATCTACAAATGCATGTTTGGTAAATCCTTCTACAAGTAAAGTATTGTCACTTTTCCTAAATATTTTATAGTCTAGTTTAAGTCTTACACCCTTTAGTCCTGACAATTTCGTCTTTATAATGACCTCATCATCAAATTTAGCTGAATCTATATATTTGCAACCAGTTTCTATAACAGGAAGCAATACTCCCTTTTCTTCTAGTTCTCCACAAGGAAATCCTAATTCTCTAAAAAATTCATTCCTCCCAACTTCAAACCAAGGGAAGTAATTTCCATAATATACTACACCCATTTGATCTGTTTCTTTGTATCTAACTCTAATAGTAGTTTCATATTCCATGTTTTGACCCCCTATAATACTTTAGCTTCTCCTCTATATATAGAACCAGTAATACTGTCCACTGTTATAATATCTCCATCTTTTAAAATTTCAGTAGCCTCAGACACACCTACAACAGTTGGTATATTTAAATTGAGTCCTACTATTGCTGCATGAGAAGTAAGTCCTCCTTGTTCAGTTATGAGTGCAGAAGCCCTTTCTATATAGTCCATCATATCTCTATCTGTAGATGTACATACCAATATATCTTCTTCTTTAAACTTTTTCTCTAATTCATCTTTTGAATTTGCTACAACTACTTTTCCAGTAATAGCTTTATTTCCTATTCCTGTACCTTTAAGTAATACTTCACTTACAGTGTGAACTTTAATTAAATTCGTAGTACCAGATACTCCTACTGGTATACCTGCTGTGATAACTATTAAATCTCCCTGTTTTATATATCCTTTTTCTAAAGCACTATGAATAGATAATTCTATTACCTCATCAGTTGAAGTACTCTTTGATGAAAGTACAGGATAAACACCCCACACTATAGATAATCTTCTCATTACATGCTCGGTTGTAGTTGCAGCTATGATAGGTGATTTTGGTCTAAATTTCGATACCGCACTAGCAGTATATCCTGATGATGTAGCAGTAATTATAGCACTGACACCTAAATCTTGAGCTGTAGTACAAGTTGCCTTGCTTATGGCATTGGTTGTAGAAACTCCATTGGACTTAAATTTCATTTGAAGAATCTGTTTATAATCAAGAGCTTCTTCTGCCTTTATCGCTATATTGTACATAGTTTTAACAGCTTCTACAGGATATTTACCTGCTGCAGTTTCTCCTGAAAGCATGATGGCATCTGCACCGTCAAATATTGCATTAGCCACATCTGTAGCCTCTGCTCTTGTAGGTCTAGGATTTCTTATCATTGAATCAAGCATCTGAGTTGCAATGATTACAGGTTTTCCTGCTTCATTACATTTTTTTATGATTTGTTTTTGAACAATTGGAATTTCTTCAGTCTGTATTTCTACTCCTAAATCTCCCCTTGCCACCATAATAGCATCAGATACATTCAATATCTCATCTAAATTTTCTACTCCTTCTTGATTTTCAATCTTTGATATTATTTGAATATAGTCTCCATTATTTTCTTCCAATATCCTTCTTATCTCCAATACATCTTCTGCTTTTCTTATAAAAGAAGCAGCTATGAAATCTATACCATTTTCTATTCCAAACAATATATCATCTATATCCTTCTTAGTAACAGCTGGTAGATTAATTTTTACACCCGGTACATTTATACCCTTGTGGTCACTTAATGGCCCGCCATTTTTAACAATGCATCTAATATCAGTATCATTAGCAATTTCCTCTACTTCTAATGCTATAAGTCCATCATCAATAAGTACTCTATCTCCCACTTTTAAATCTTTTGGCAAATCTTTATAGCTCACTGCAACCATGGTAGAATCGCCAATTATATCTCTTGTAGTCAATGTAAATATTTGACCATCTTCTAACATTGCATTATTATCTTTAAACTTGCCAGTTCTTATCTCTGGCCCTTTTGTGTCAAGTATTATTCCAATAGGCAAATCCATTTGAGTTCTAACTTTTTTTATAGCATCTATTCTCTTTTTGTGCTCTTCATGATCTCCATGAGAAAAATTAAGTCTTGTAACATCAAGCCCAGCTAATACAAGTTGTTTTAAAATTTTCTCATCCTCTGATTTTGGACCTATTGTACAAATTATTTTTGTCTTTTTCATATTTTCACCCCACTATATTATAT
>JAAYWX010000108.1 GCA_012516225.1 Clostridiales bacterium | reverse complement strand
CTGTTATTCACATACTATTCACAGCAGTTTGTCCTATCTGCTTCACCTTTGTTTTTCATACTTTGTGCCTGAGGATTTTCGTCTTTCTGCTTTGAGCGTTTTGCCTTTGACGGTTTTTTAGTTTCGGCTTTCGCCATAAATAATCACCTCGCCCTTATTATCTCACTTGATATTGAGATTATACAAATTTTTAAAATTTCCCCATAAAAGAATCAAACTTTATATACTCCGAAGTTTTCGCTTGTCTTTAACAAGCTCCGTCCTCATAAGACCGCTGTTAAAAAATGCAAAATATTAAGCCAACCATATTGACAACAGCAAAACAAAATTGTAGAATCAATTTCGGACATTTGAATAAGCGTACGTCTTCAGGGAAGGGTGAAATTCCCGATTGGCGGTAAAGTCCGCGAGCGTTTCGGCGCAGATTTGGTGAAATTCCAAAACCAACAGTAACAGTCTGGATGGAAGAAGATGTGTTAAAATACCGGAGCTTTTTTAGCTCCGTGCAAGTGCGCACCTGTTTGATTTTAACACCTGAAAGACAGCGGTTTTTCAGGTGTTACATATTTTTCAGGAGGGTATTAAAAAATGAACGCAAGAAACAAAAAAACAACAAAAGAACTTACGATGATAGCCATGCTGTGTGCACTTTCTTATGTGATTATGCTCGTCAGCCAAATTCTCCCGCCGATGATCCCCGCAACTCCATTTCTTAAATATGACCCTAAAGACATTACCATTGTCATAGGCGGATTCATTTTCGGTCCTCTTGCAGCTTTCTCCATTTCTACCGTTGTTTCTTTAATAGAAATGGTTACTGTCAGTGACACGGGCATTATAGGGCTTATCATGAACATTGTTTCCACATGTGCTTTTGCTTGCACGGCCGCGGTTATTTACAAGAAAAAACATACGCTGAACGGTGCCGTTATCGGGCTTATTTCAGGCAGCCTTGCGATGACCGCAGTAATGTTGCTCTGGAACTACCTTTTAACCCCTATCTATATGGGAATACCTCGTCAGGCTGTAACGCAAATACTTGTCCCTGCCATTTTGCCGTTCAACCTTATAAAGTGCGGACTTAATTCAGCAATCACACTGCTTGTTTACAAACCCCTTGTAACAGCTTTAAGAAAGGCAAAGCTTATAGATGAGTCTGCCTCAAACGAAAACACCGAAAAAAGCGCAAAAACAGGGCTGACTCTATTTTCCCTTCTCGTCCTTGCAACCTGCATTTTGATTATACTTGCTCTGCAGGGAATCATCTAAGGAAAGGACCTTTGGCCTGCTTGCGGCTAAAGGTCCTTTCCAGTTTATTTTAAGCTTTTTACATATTCGATAAGCGGAACTGCCGTTGACGTATCCGTCATATCGCAAACTTTCCCATAATATTCAAGTATCATTTTTTCATCATCCGTCCTGGCTGACTCGCGCTTTTTCTCGATTGATTTTTTCAGCATTGACATCATTGTCCTATGCATAAACCCAAGTTCGCTGTAATCAATGCCCCCGCGGAAACTGAACACATGTGCCCGGCTTCTGAATGGTTTTGGCAGTGCTTTGTTCACGCTCTTTAATATTTTCTGTGCATTTTGGGCAAGCGTCGGATCCGAAATTCCCGTTGTGAAAATGACAAGCGCTTTGCCTGAAAGATCTTCGGCATTCGACGAGATGAATTTAATCCCGTTTACCTTATTCGCATAAAGTCCTCCGCCGTAAATTATCGTATCATATTTTTCAAAATCGATTTT
>JAAYWX010000107.1 GCA_012516225.1 Clostridiales bacterium | reverse complement strand
GGGCGGCATATCGAAACTGCTTGCCTGCCTGAGGGTAAAGCCCGCATATTTCCGCTTTAAGCGAAGATACCGCCAGATTTTTGGGCATGTTCCGGCTCTTTATAATTTTAACCATGCAATTAAGGAATGGATTAAGCACCGACTTCTCCCCAGCAACATTTTTGATGACCTTGGGTTTCACTATCTCGGCCCGGTGGACGGACATGATTTTGTTCAGCTTGAAGCGGCTATTGGCTGGGCAAAGGAACTGAAAACGCCCGTTCTTGTCCATGTCATTACGCAGAAGGGCAAAGGATACTCGTATGCGGAGCAGGAACCCGAAATATATCACGGGGTGGACGCTTTCGATGCGGACTCCGGCGTGGAAAAAGGCGGACAGACGAATTTTTCCTGCGCTTTCGGTACGTTTCTTTCGGAACTTGGGGAAAAGGATGAAAAAATAACGGCAATTACGGCGGCAATGTGCGGTGGTACGGGATTGACGGAGTTTTCTCAGAAATTTCCTGAAAGATTTTTCGATGTCGGTATTGCTGAAGGACATGCGGCGGCAATGGCGGCAGGGATGGCGAGCCGCGGCCTTCTGCCCGTATTTGCCGTATATTCAAGTTTTCTTCAGAGAAGTTATGATATGCTTATACATGATATCGCACTGTCAAACCTTCATGTTATTCTTGCAGTTGACAGGGCGGGAATAGTAGGGCACGACGGGGAAACCCATCAAGGAGTGTTCGATGTTTCTTATTTGTGCAGTGTCCCGCATATGGCGGTGTTCTGCCCTGCAAGCTATGCGGAACTGAAAGATATGCTCAATATTGCCCTGTACCGCATAAACGGACCAGTCGCAATACGCTATCCGCGCGGAGGAGAAGGCAGATATAAGCAAAGTGCCGGTTCGGCTCCAAGTTCTGTCTTGCGCGAAGGAGAGGACATTACGATTGTTGCATACGGAGTTATGATAAATCAGGTCTTAAACGCCGCTGACAAGCTGGCGGAAGCGGGTATTGAGGCGGAAGTCATAAAAATGAATATAATCAATCCTCTCGATACGGAAACCGTTATCCGCTCCCTGAGAAAAACGGGGAGGCTTCTTACGGCGGAGGACGTTTGCTCGCACGGCAGTGTCGGATCAAGACTACTTGCGGCCTGTGCTAAGGAAGGACTCGCACTGAGAGCGGCGGAAACTCTTGACCTTGGAAGCGGCATAGTTGCACACGGCTGTGTGGATGAACTTTTAAAACGGAGAGGGCTTGACGCGGAAGGGATAGTCCGCTCGGCAGTGCGCCTTTTTGAAGAAGAAAAGTTCCGCCTGTCACGGGAGAACGAACAATGAGCAAATTAAGACTTGACCAGCTTATATTTGATAAAGGGCTGACTGAGAGCCGCGAAAGGGCTAAAACTTCTATTATGTCTGGGTTGGTTTTTGTAAACGGCCGCCGCATCGACAAACCGGGTACTTTGATAGATGAGGAAGCAGAGATCCAGATAAAGGGTGAAGCCATACCATATGTCAGCCGGGGAGGGCTGAAACTGGAAAAAGCTCTGCAAGTTTTCGACCTTGACCCGAGCGGACTTGTCTGCATTGATTGCGGAGCCTCCACAGGAGGGTTTACTGATGTGCTTTTGCAGAACGGGGCTAAAAGAGTGTACGCCGTCGATGTCGGTTACGGACAGCTTGCGTGGAGCCTCCGCTGTGATGAGCGCGTCGTATCTATGGAACGTACGAATATACGATATGTAACGAAAGATATGCTTGATGACGAGATAGATCTTGCCGTTATGGATTTGTCTTTTATATCTCTCCGCCTTGTGCTTCCGGTAGTAAGGGAACTGATTAAAGACGGGGCATATGCAGTCTGTCTTATCAAGCCGCAGTTTGAGGCCGGCCGTGAAAAGGTGGGCAAAAAAGGTGTAGTGCGCGACAAAGCAACCCATGCAGAAGTCGTCAGGGATTTCATCGACTTTGCTTTTAGTGCGGGATTTACACCAATGGGACTGGACTATTCTCCCATAAGAGGACCTGAGGGGAATATAGAATATCTTGCTTTGCTTAGGAAAGGAACTTTTCAGGCGCCTGTGTTTGACCCCGTTTCTATTGTGGAAGCATCGCATGCCCAATTGGAAAACTGATATGAAAGGAAACAATATGTCAAAAGGAAAAGGGCTGATTGTTTTATGTCCAAACCCAAAGAAGGACATCGGATTTGAAACTACCCTGAGAGTATATGACGTGCTTATAAAAGAGGGAAAAGAAGCGGTGATCAGCCCAATTTCGCCATGTCTGGAACACGCTCCGCTGCCTGATTTTGTAAAAACCATGCCGCTTTCAGATTCTGCGCCAGATGCAAAACTTATTGTATGTTTCGGCGGCGACGGTACTATTTTAAAAACTGCAAGAGCAGTTATGAAATCGCCAGTCCCGATACTGGGAGTAAATCTTGGGCATAAAGGGTTTATGGCGGAGCTTGAACCTGACGATACGGAGCTTTTGCTGAAAGCTGCGAACGGGGATTACGAACCTATCAGCAGAATGATGATAGATGTGGAGCTTGTACGCGATGGAAAAGCAATATACCAGGACAGCGCGCTGAACGATGCCGTTATATGCGGAACCGCAACGGCCGTTAAGATAGCGGCATTAGGCGACGGCTCTAAAATTACAGAATATACGGGGGACGGAATAATAGTCGCTACCCCCACAGGTTCAACCGCCTATTCGCTCTCGGCCGGAGGGCCGCTCGTAGCGCCAACGGCGAAAAACATTCTGCTT
>JAAYWX010000106.1 GCA_012516225.1 Clostridiales bacterium | reverse complement strand
GTTCTCAATTCTTTGGCAAGAATACAAAAATCGTACATAAGCACCCCTTAAAAATACAGGAAAGGCGAAAGTTTACGGCCAGATAAAACACATCCGTCCGCGGCAGCATCCGCCCTATTCCTCAAAATACATACTGTCATTGTCAATACCGAAGTCATGACGGCGCTCCAGATCCTCCGCAGCATTGTATCCAAGTTTTTTCTGCCGGTTGTTCATTGCCGCAAGTTCAAGTATAACCGCAAGGTTTCTTCCGGGGCGGACAGGAATTGTCACAGAAGGAACTTGAACGCCCAGTATATCGGTATATTCGGACTCCACTCCGAGCCTGTCGTATGACTTGTAATCTTCCCAGTTCTCAAGCTTGACGACAAGATGGATTTTCTGTGACGATTTTACGGCGCCAACTCCGTAAATATACCGGGCATTTATAACTCCTATTCCTCGGAACTCCATATAATGCCTGATCATGGGCGGCGCCTCTCCGACAAGGTTGTCATGCGAAATCTTCCTTATCTCAACGGCATCATCGGCAATCAACCTGTGCCCGCGCTTAATAAGCTCAAGTGCCGTTTCGCTCTTTCCTATACCGCTGTCACCAGTTATAAGCAATCCCTCTCCATATACTTCCACTAAAACTCCGTGGATAGTTTTGCGCGGAGCAAGGTGGATATGAAGAGAGCTTATAAGCTGGGCCATAAACTCAGATGTATCCATGTCGGACATAAAAACATTAACATTATGCTTGTCGGCAAGCTCCACTATCTCCGGAAAGGGTTCCACCTCGTGGCAGATTACAAGCGCGCAGGGCTTTTTTTCCATAAGCCCTTCTATAGACTTATATCTTTGTTCCGGTCCCAGCCTTTCAAGATAAGTATGCTCCTGTTTGCCGGACACCAGCATACGCCGGGGGTCAAAATATTCAAAAAACCCCGCAAACTGAAGTCCAGGCCTGCCGACCGCCATGCTGTAAACCCGTGCTTCTTCATAATCGTCCGATGTGTGCACTATTTGCATATTATGTTCTTTCACAAGATGTGAAAGCAAAACCGAATAATTTTCAGCCATATAAAATCACCCTTATTTTCTATAAATACTATTTTAATCTCCGCACCGCGTTTTGGCAAGTTATATTATACCCTCCTCATTTGCCGCTTTTTGAAAATAAAGCAGGCAAAAAAGCAAAAGCACCGCTCAACCTCCTCGGTAATGCGGCGCTTTTATCTGCTTATATACATGATATAAATCCCTGTAAAATTACACAGCGCGGGTAACCTTACCGCTGCGCAGGCAACGGGTGCAAACGTAGACATGCTTAGGTGTCCCGTCCACTATGGCCTTTACGCGTTTTACGTTGGGCTTCCATGTACGGTTGGAACGTCTGTGGGAGTGGCTTACCTGGATGCCAAAAGAAACATCCTTACCGCAAAATTCACACTTTGCCATCTTTAGCTGCACCTCCTCGTATAAGTTACGCCATTTAGCCAAAATCCGACTTAAGACGAATAGCTTTATAATAATAGCAGAACATAAGCACAAATGCAAGGAAAATTTTTAATTTTTTTAACTTTCCCTTTTCTATCAAGCCATATTCTTTAATATATTTCCTTTTTCCCTCTCCGCATCCTTTATAAGCCCGTCATACTCATTTATGAACAAACTGTCAATTCGTTTCCCAAAAGTATTGACAATTATTTATGATAGTGCTAAATTAGCACTCAGAAGGCGAGAGTGCCAGTACTCTCGCCCCTTAAGTGCTAAAATTCAGAACCTTGGGAGCGCTTATTGAAGGGGGCGCACAGTTTTGGAAATCAGCGAGCGCAAGAAGAAAATACTGGCCGCCGTTATTGAGGCCTATATCGCCACGGCTGAACCTGTCGGTTCAAAATATATTGCAGAATCCGGCGGTCTTGACCTCAGCAGTGCCACTATAAGAAATGAGATGGCGGAACTGACAGCCATGGGATATCTCGACCAGCCGCATACTTCTGCGGGGCGTGTTCCTTCACCAAAGGCCTACAGGCTTTACGTCAACGAGCTTATGGAGCGCCAGCGCCTTTCGATTGAGGAAACGGAGGCCATTAACCGGAGTCTTTGTCTTAAAATGCAGCAGCTTGACAAACTTATGAGTGACGTTGGCAAGCTTGCGTCTTCTCTGACTCAGTACCCTGCGGTTGCCCTTGCCGCTCCGATTGCGGCCACTATTTCAAGATTTGATCTTATATATGTCGATGTAAATACAATTATCGCTGTTGCAATGCTGAGCAACAATACTGTCCACAACAAGCTTTTAAATCTCCCTTTTTCTGTGGATCAAGGACTGGTTCAGCGTCTTGCCTCAGTATTTAACACAAATTTTACGGATATATCTGAAGATAAAATCACCCCTTCTATGATAAGTTCGGCGGAGTGCGCCTGCGGCGACACAATGGGGCTTACTTCCGTCATAGCCGCTTTTGCTATTGATACCCTAAGAAAGGCGAAGGAAGGCGCAGCCGTTGTTGCCGGAGCTTCTCACTTGCTGCGCCAGCCGGAGTTCCGTGACCCCGACAAAGCCCACGAGATATTAAGTTACCTTTCTGACAGCGAACACCTTCTGGGGCTTCCAGATGTTGGTGAGGATGATGATATTCAGGTGCTTATCGGCCCTGAAAATGTGGCTAAGGAACTGAAGGATTCAAGCGTTGTCATAGCACGATACAATGCCGGAGACAATATGCGGGGCATAATCGGAGTTGTCGGCCCCACCAGAATGGACTATTCGGGTGTTGCGGCAAAGCTCCGGTACATTGCCTCATGGCTTAGCCGGCTTCTGGGCATGCCGGAGGCGCCCCGCGGTTTCGAGAAACTGCAGATAAAGGAGATGACTATAGATGAGCACCAAGAAGACAAGAACTGACCCATCGGATAAGGAAAAGGACAAGGTAATGTCTGAAGAAACTCCAAAAGAAGAGGAGTGCACGGACAAAACCGATAACCCGGAGAACTCTGAGCAGTCCGAAACCGCTGGTAAAGCCGAGCCCGCATCGGAAACGGAAGAAAAACGTAAGAAGAAAGACAAACTTGCGGAAGATCTTGAAAAACTTCAGCAGGAACTTGCCGCGGAAAAGGATAAATACCTTAGAATGCTCGCCGAATATGACAACTACAGGAAGCGCAGTCAAAGGGAGCGTGAATGCGTTTATTCCGATGTCCGCGCGGACACTGTCGCTCTGTTTTTGCCCGTATATGACAATCTGGAGCGAGCGCTGAAGCAGGAAACCTGCGATGCCGCCTACAGCAAAGGCGTTGAGATGATTATGTCCCAGTTCAAGGAAATCCTGCAGAAACTTGGAGTCACAGAGATCGAGGCTTCTGTCGGCACCGCGTTTGACCCTGCGGTGCATAACGCTGTTATGCATATAGAAGACGAAAGTTTTGCCGAGGGCGTCATTGCGGAAGAATTTCAAAAAGGTTTCAGGCTCGGCGATAAGATTATACGCTGCAGCATCGTAAAAGTAGCCAATTAATCAAGATTATCAAGAAATCCTTAAATATATTCAATTCGGAATTTTTACAGGAGGAATTATTATGGGCAAAATTATCGGTATAGATTTAGGCACCACAAACAGCTGCGTTGCAGTTATGGAAGGCGGCGAACCCGTAGTTATCGCCAACGCTGAAGGAAACAGGACCACTCCTTCGGTCGTTGCTTTTTCCAAAACCGGCGAACGCATGGTCGGTCAGGTTGCAAAGCGGCAGGCTGTCACCAATCCGGATCGCACAATTATATCCATTAAACGCGAAATGGGTTCGAATTACAAGGTCACGATAGACGACAAGGCATACACGCCTCAGGAAATATCCGCTATGATTCTTCAAAAGCTGAAAGCGGATGCCGAAAGCTATCTCGGCACCACCGTAACGGAAGCTGTTATCACAGTTCCCGCATACTTCACAGACGCCCAGCGTCAGGCCACAAAAGACGCCGGAAAGATAGCAGGTCTTGACGTTAAGCGCATTATAAACGAGCCTACCGCCGCCGCTCTCGCTTACGGTATTGATAAAGAATCGGATCAGAAAATCATGGTTTATGACCTTGGCGGCGGTACGTTCGACGTATCCATCCTTGAAATAGGCGACGGAGTTATCGAAGTTCTTGCCACTGCGGGTAATAACCGTCTTGGCGGCGATGATTTCGACGAATGCATCATAAAATATCTTATCGAGGAGTTCAAAAAAGCGGAAGGCATAGACCTTTCCACCGATAGGGTGGCATTGCAGCGCCTGCGTGAAGCTGCCGAAAAAGCAAAGATCGAGCTTTCCGGCGTTACAACCACAAATATAAATCTTCCTTACATTACAGCAGATGCAAGCGGCCCCAAACACCTTGATGTAACTCTTACAAGAGCGAAGTTCAATGAGCTTACTCATCACCTTGTTGAGAAAACCGCCGGTCCTGTACGTCAGGCACTCTCTGATGCCGGACTTACTCCGAATGATATATCCAAGGTTCTCCTTGTCGGCGGCTCCACCCGCATTCCCGCCGTTCAGGAAATGGTAAAAACACTTACCGGAAAAGAAGGCTTCAAAGGTATCAACCCAGACGAATGCGTTGCCGTCGGCGCGGCAATACAGGGCGGCGTCCTCGGCGGAGATGTGGAAGGGATTCTGCTTCTCGACGTTACGCCGCTTTCCCTCGGTATTGAAACTCTTGGAGGCGTATGCACGAAGCTTATCGAGCGCAACACCACCATCCCCACAAAGAAGAGCCAGATTTTCTCGACGGCGGCCGACAATCAGACCAGCGTGGAAATCCATGTTCTTCAGGGCGAGCGCGAAATGGCCCAGTACAACAAGAGTCTCGGCCGTTTCCGCCTTGACGGAATTGCCCCCGCCCCCCGCGGCGTACCGCAGATAGAGGTCACGTTCGATATCGACGCAAACGGCATTGTAAATGTTTCCGCAAAAGATATGGGAACCGGTAAAGAACAGCATATAACGATTACGGCTTCCACCAATCTTTCAAAAGAAGATATAGAACGGGCAGTTAAAGAAGCGGAACAGTACGCCGCTGAAGATAAAAAGCGCAAAGAAGAAGTGGAGATTAGAAACAACGGTGACCAGATGGTATACCAGACAGAAAAAACTCTCCATGACATGGGCGACAAGATAAGTCCCGAGGACAGATCCTCTGTTGAAAGTGCGCTGTCAAAACTCAAGTCCGCTCTTTCCGGAACAGACACAGCCGCTATAAAAACAGCAACCGAAGAACTGACGCAGGCATTCTACAAAGTAAGCGAAAAGCTCTATTCTCAGGCCGGCGGCTGCGGTGACCCCAACTGCGACTGCGGCGGAAACTGCGACCACAGCCACGACAATCAGAGCGGGCAGTATTACGATGCAGATTATGAAGTCGTGGATGACGACGATAAAAAGAAATAAGTCATGTTTATGACGGCGCAGGCGCAACCATATGCGCCTGTGCCGGAAATTGTACTGATAATAGGTGGAATTGTCCGCCCAACTTTCCCAAATCGTGCCACCGCGAGAATGTATCTCAACGGTTCAAATAAGGCTGTAAATAGGCAGTTTTTCGTTATAAAACAATGAAAATAGGCGGCAAAAAACGCCTCAGAGCGTTTATACGTCATTTGCCTTGTGCAGTGCGTTCTTTAATCTGACGTTTGTTCGAAAGGAATACTTATGGCTGATAAAAGAGATTATTACGAGGTTCTGGGGCTTGACAAAAACGCCTCCGAAAGCGACATAAAAAAGGCTTATCGGAAACTCGCAAAGGAATATCATCCTGATCTGAATCCCGGAAATGCCGAAGCTGAATCTCGGTTTAAAGAGATTAACGAAGCCTATGCC
>JAAYWX010000469.1 GCA_012516225.1 Clostridiales bacterium | reverse complement strand
GGTTACATACCGGGAAGACAAGTATGCTCCTGTTATACCTATCTTGGCAGAACCGCTAACTTTTATGCTGCTTGTTCCAGCCGACAAATCCCTGCAGTTGGTAGGCTTTATTAAAAAGAAATACGAAATGGAAATGGCTAAGGTGCGGGATCGCTTGCCTATTAAACTGGGAGTCGTGTATGCTGGACGCCGTATGCCTATTCGTTCAATTTTAGATGCTGGCCGGGCTATGCTGTCTAATACCTTTTCGTTAGAAATCTGGCAAGTAAAAGAAAATGGTCTCCAAAGTAAGAGTGAAGAAACTACAGTTTCTACCAAGAAAAAAATATTGCTGGAGCGTGATAAGCGTACTTTCTCCTGGTGCCTTCCCATGCAAATGGGAGACAAAATGACTGATGACTACTGGTACCCCTATTTGTTCCTGGCATCGAAAGAAAAGGGTGGCTCTACAGTTACAAGGCGGGAAGCCAAAGCAGTGCTGCCTCTAGGGCAGGGGCAAGAAAAAGGCTGTATGGTTGTTCATGCAGCGGACTTAAATCCTGGGGAAAGGGTTTATCTCTGGCCGTCTACTTTTGATTTTGAATTTCTGGATACCAATGCCCGCCGCTTTGAACTTTACTATAATAAAGAAGGGCGGCGTCCCCGTGGCACCAAACCTTTCTATCTGGAAGATATAGACCGCTTTGCTGTTCTGTGGGATGAATATTTACAACATTTATCGAGGACCCAGTGTAAACAGCTGGTTGCTACTATTGAAGATATCCGCGAGCAGTGGTTTGGCCAGGATCATGAGGGGCTATCATTAAGTGATGAGGTGTTTTCCCGTTTTGTAGCAGATGTTTTGGCAGGTGCTTTCTGGCCTCAAGAGAAACAGTGGAATAGTATTCCTGAACACTGGCGAGAGGAACTTGTCCAAGCCGGAGTGCGTGGCGAATTAACCGACCTGCTGGAACTCCATCTAGAAATATTGAAGGAGTAGAAGGAGGCGAATCGATTATGGCTACTTATAAGCGACAGCGATATCTTTTTATGGTAACCGATCCTGTGCATATTGGAACAGGTGGTTACCGTTTGGGAAGGGTGGATAACAGCATTGTACGGGAACCAGGGACTCGTGTCCCCAAAATTCCCGGTACCAGTTTGCATGGCGCAGCTCGGACTTATGCGGCTCAGCTTTATGAAAATCCGGAAGCTGCAGGGCAGAATCACGAGGCTGTGGATCATCCCGATCAAAACCCTGTATGCTACACCTTTGGTTATATTAAGCCAGATGCGGCTCAGGATAATAAAACCAGAGCCTATTCCGGTGTAGTAAATATTTTTGATGCCCATATTCTTGCTTTTCCAGTATACTCTATGGTGGGCCCAGTATGGGTCAGTTCCTATGAACGTTTAAGTAACGCTGGGTTTACTATCAAGAATAGTCCAAGAAATGGCAGTGAAGAAAAAGACTGGACTCCGCCGAATAACTGGGAGCCTGATAAAGTCTTTTTAAGCTGGCAGCGTAGCGAACCTCTCAACCTAGGTTGGCTAATGTTAACTGTCAGCGGCAGGATAACTGTTACGCCGCCAGAAAACTGGAATAAAACAGCATGGAAAGAGGCAGCCAAACGCCTGGTTTTGGTACAGGAATCCCTTTTCAGTCAGGTAGTTAATAGCAACCTGGAAGTGCGTACTTCGGTGGCTATCGACCCTTGGCGAGGAGCAGCTGAGGAGGGGGCTTTGTTTACCTACGAGGCTATCCCCCGGGCTACTTTTCTTACTGCTGATGTAGTGTTGGATGATTATCGTGAAGCTTGGCCGCTTAATGAAAATTGTAACAGAACTCTTAAGGGTAACCTATTGCCTGGTGAACCTTGGTCAGGACCGTTGGCAGTAGTAAAAGCCGGGCTGCGCATGATCGAATGGTTAGGAGTAGGTGGCATGGGTACCCGTGGTTTTGGGCGCATGGTTATAGTGGGTGACCCTGTGGAAGAAGAGTATGAAAAAGGGGGAGGGCAATGAGCAGCCCAGCGGAGGTTCTTAACCTAGATAAATTGGCTGCCAAGAAAGGGCAGGCTGTTGTGCGTGAATTAGTAGACAAGAAAAAAGTAAAGCCCGGCGATGTGGACAATACTGTCACCAAGGCTTTAGGTGTATTGCAAGAAGACGGTGTTTATGCCTGTTTCCTCTACTTGATGGCCAAAGAGAAGAAAAAAGGCGTAATAGTGGTGGAAAAAATGTTGGATTTATTGGAACATCTCGGGTTTGGCTGGGGCAGGCCTGATGAAAAAGAACCAGATGCGGTATTGAGCTTTATTACCGACAAGGTAACGACAAAACTGGAAACGATGCTTTTGGCAAAGGACACCCTTGAGAAGATGTTGATCTATGCCCGTTATGGAGCCAAAGCTAGAGCTAAGGAGTGAAGGTGATGTCCTGGCAAATTTATAAAGTCATTTTTCAGGTCTGTTCACCTCTGCACCTTGGTCGGGGTAAAATAGGTAATCTGCAACGCACGCGCTCTTATGTTATCGGGCGGGTATTATGGGGTGCACTGACTATGCGTCTAACTCGGGATATGGTAAAGAGCGGAGTTGCTGCTCAGGATTCTTGCCAATATGAAAAGGTTGGTAAAAATGTCCACTGCGACATGGCTTTTACTTATTTTTATCCGGCCCTTCGGCTGGGAAATGCTTACCAGGTGTTTTGGCCCTGGGAAAATGAGGCTGCTTTTCGGTATCGTTTCTTGTCCAGTTACGCAGGGACAGCTCTCTCTTATCCTCAGCAGTCAGCTGCCAGGGGCATGTTGTGGGAGACAGAGTTCATATCGCCAAACACTATAGACACTGGAGAACAAGTATTTTTATTGGGCTATATTTTTGTAAAAGAGGGCTGTAATCTTGCCTGGCAAAAAGCTATACAACGCTTGCAGCTAGGTGGTGAACGCGGTTACGGATGGGGAAATGTTAAGGTTGTATCGATATCTGAGAGTAGTGAAAATACTCTATTCGGCCAGGATATAAGCTTTCAGGAACGAAGTGATTATCTCGTGGTGCATCTACCGGCTGATGCAAGGCTGTTAGCGCACACGATTATTGATAATGTAGATGCTAATGGCGAGGTGGAACCTTTAATTGGCCGCGAGTGGCGCTCATATTCACAAAAAAATTGTTATGCTGGTCAATATATTGCGTTTAATCAAGTTTGTTTTGCTCCAGGAAGTATCTTGACTGAATCTACTGATTTTATCATCGATAAGTATGGAATTTGGAAAAAGGCTAATTGGTGCCAGGCACCTGGGCACCTGTAAATTACAGGAAAAGATACTGTCAGCGTAGAGATAGTTAAAGGATTTGAAAAAGGCAGGGGAGCTCTGATAATGACCTCCTCTGCCTGTAGCCTACGGAATACTACTTTCAAAAACTAGAAATATATCCGAGCAATGTTTCTTTACCAGCATCTTTATGCTGGTATTTAATTACTAGAATATCGCCATCTTTGAAGTCTTTTGTAGTGGTTATGCTATATTTAGAAGTGGCGTCTTGGAG
>JAAYWX010000472.1 GCA_012516225.1 Clostridiales bacterium | reverse complement strand
TCTTTCCCCTCTTGCGTGTAAACGATAACGTACGTTTCATGCACCGTCTTTTGGGAAGCAATTGCCCTTGGATTAAACACCTGTACGGTCATAAGAATGCCATCATCGGTTTTATCAAGTCCCAAGGATGTGGCAAAAGCCAGGGTATTCAATTCCCGGCTGTTCCAACATCCGGTCAAGCCAAAACTAATTGCAACCGAAAGAAGAACCGCAAAAAATTTTTTCAATTTTAATTTCATAAACTCTCCCCCCGGTATACGGTTCAAAAAACTTCCCGATTCTTTCTTTTATCCGTTAAAGGCGGATCCATTTGCTCCCTGGCCGATCCGGCGCCAACCGTTACACGCGGCCGGTATTTCATTTTCCACATTGGAAAACGAACCACTGCATCTTTACTTCCATTTGCCTCTGCCGGCGCAAGCGGTGTCAAATAAGGAACTCCAAAGGATTTCAGTTTGTTTAAATGCAGGGTTAATATAACAAAACAAATAAAAATGCCGAACAGGCCAAAACAAGCGGACAAAATCATAAAAGCAAATCGGATCAGCCGAATTGCATTGGACATTTCATAATTCGGGATAGCAAAACTGGCAATGGCTGTAATGGATACAATAATCACGATAAAAGCGGAGATAATTCCCGCCTCAACGGCAGCCTGGCCAAGAACCAATGCGCCGACAATCGAAATTGCGGAGCCGACCGCCCTGGGCATCCGAATTCCTGCCTCGCGCAGGATTTCAAAAATAATTTCCATCAGAAACGCTTCCGCAAAAGCAGGAAACGGAACACCCTCTCGCTGGGCCGCTATACTGACCAGTAAAGTGGTGGGTATCATTTCCTGATGAAAGGTCGTTAAAGCAATATAAAACGACGGTACAAGCAAGGTAAGTATTAAGGCAAGATACCGCACAAAACGGATGAAGGAAGAAATAATATAATGATGGTAATAATCCTCACTCACCTGTAAAAAATCAATAAATATAGCCGGAACCGTCAACGCATAGGGGGACCCTTCCACAAAGATGGCAACTTTTCCTTCCAGCAGGTTTGCCGATACCGTATCCGGCCTTTCCGAATTGAGGAATTCGGGGAAGATGGAGTTCGGATCATCCTTAGTGTATTCCTCAATGTATCCGCTGTCGAGAATGCTGTCCACCTGAATCTTATTCAGCCTTGTCCGGACCTCATTCAGGATTTCTTCTTTTGCCAAGCCTTCCAGATATAAAATGGCAATCTTGGTTTTGGTTTTCTCCCCAATGGACATTTTTTCGATTTTGAGGGATTTATCCTTGATAATTCTTCGGATCCGCGAGATATTCGTCTCTAAATTTTCCGTAAATGCTTCTTTGGGTCCGCGGATAATTGTTTGCGAGGTTGTTTCCCCTATTGCCCTGCCTTCTGTCCCGCTGGTATACAGAAGCAAATATTGGTCCATCCCGTCCACCAGCAGGACAGTATTCCCGGACAGCACTTCGTCGTACAGCGTTTCGATGTCAGCCTGTACGGAAACCTTCACCTGGCACAGCAGGGAGGTTTTTAATTTTACAAAGCAGTCTTCGACTGACAGCCCGTCCCAGGCTTCGGACAGGATCGATTCGTTCAACTCGACGGATAAACTGTTCAGTTTGCTTTTATCCGCCATTTCATTTACATAAACAACCGCGCATTTCAAAATGTGCTGATCCGATCGGATATTAAAAACGCGAACGACAAAATCCAGATCATTGCCGATTGTATTCTTTATTTGTCTTAAATTTTCTGAAATATTTGAAGAAAATTGACAGTTCCCCAATTTCACTACCTCGAATGTCAGTTTATAGGACTAGTATTTCCTAATTTTATCGAATCATAAGCAGTTGTAAATTGATTTATTTTGAACTATTATAATAAACAGCCCATTCACAAACCGGGCTGCGTAAATTTTCCATAATCGCCGGCACAAAGCTTTTGTCTTAGAAAGATAATTTCCCGGCTTCGCAAATTCTAATAATCAAATTCATTATGAAATATTGACAAAATTCCAATATCATTTATACTGATAATGGTAATAAATAACAGAGCAGTATTTCACTTACAGGAGGAATCATTATGAAC
>JAAYWX010000105.1 GCA_012516225.1 Clostridiales bacterium | reverse complement strand
GCATTGGTTTCCGATTATGCAAAAGATGCGCTCACCGCGCTTGTAAAAGGCGGCGTTGTATCCGGGGATAATGGTAATCTCAATCCAGAAGGAGAAACCACTCGTGCCCAAATGGTTCAGGTTCTTTATAACCTCCTGTCAAAGTAGGACTCTATTATCTCATTGTAAAAGTAAAGATTTCCGGCGGCCGGATATATCCGGATGTGTCCGGCCGTCGAGATCAAATAATTTTTAAGACAGGAGTGACAGCCATGAAAATAAGAACAAAATTTCTCTGTTTGGCAATGTCTCTGTGCCTGTGCGTGTCATTAATGCCGGCCGCGATGGCAGCAGGGGGATCGTATGACGGAAAGACCATCATTCTCTACACCGCTAATATCCGCGGTGATATAAACTGGTATCCTAAAATTGCGGCGGCAAAAGAATACTACATATCTCAGGATGCGGATGTTATTTTGGTCGATGCCGGTAACTTTCTTCAGGGAACGCAGTACTCCTCATATCATAGCGGCGAGCTGATTGTTCCATTGCTGTCCACCGTAGGCTATAGCGCGGTTGCCCTCGGTACTCATGATTTTGATTTTGGAAACGGTGATATCGGTTCACCATATCATCAAAGCGATTATTTGGCATACCCGAGCATAGGCGATCTGTTCGGCAGCACAACGGCTGTCAAGGCGGTCGCTGCGAATATCAGCGGCACGAACGGTACTCTGAGTAATTATACGGCGAACACAACCGTCACTACAGTTGGCGGGAAGACTATCGGTATTTTCGGCTTAACCGATACAGATATTGTCAATCGGGTAAATGAGGGCAATCTCTCCGGACTAACCTTCTCAAATGCTTCATCCGCCGCATCGGCGCAGGTAACGGCACTGTCTAACTGTGACATAACTATCTGTCTGTCCAACGCTGGCATTGGCTCCAGCGGTGCAACGATTACTATCAATGTTGATCCTGAGGGTAGCTTTACCTGCGGCGCGTATGTAATTGATGAGAATAATAGCGTGACATGGGAAAGTGTATCACTTACCGGAAGCGATTCATCTGTTGCTTCCGCGGTCAGCACAATCCAATCAACGGTTGAGGTAGACACAAACTCAATCGGTGTTGCAAGTTCCACAGTCACTTTGGATGGGCTGAACGCTCATAACCGCGCTGGCGAAACTAACACCGGCGACTTAGTTGCCGATGCCATGAAGTGGTATGCTCAGTCCGGTACATTGGGCAATACGATCAGAAGCCGTGTAGGTGATAATAACCACATTGTCGCCCTTTACAACGGCGGCAATCTGCGCAGCTTTCTCAATCCGGGCGACATTACCTATTATGATCTGAGAAGAGTGATGCCTTATCCTAACACAGTGTCAATTATCTACATGACCGGCGCCGAACTGGAAGAACAGCTTGAGGCCTGCTGTCAAGGACTGCCATATTCCAGTTCTACAGCAAGTGCCTGTGCGGCATTTATGCAGACATCAGGGATTAATTACACTGTCAATACCTCTAAGACTTATGATGCCGGCACTCTCTATAGATCTCCATGGTACAAGGCTGCGTCAATCCGCCGCGTAACAATTAATAGCATTAACGATACTGCATTCAATCCTACAGATATTTACGCAGTTGTAACCCATGACAAGAATTATAGCGGTATGGACGCGAGCTATGTATTTAAAGGAGTAGCCACGAATGACGGCTCCGTTACATCCGGAAATACCGTGCTGGACACGCAGCTTGCCAGTTGGAGTGCAATGACCAGCTATAACTGCTATCAGGCTGTCATGGATTATATCCAGGCTCAGTTCAACGGTACTATCCCCAGCACATATACAGGCACTGGCAGCAGAATTTCTATTATCACATAATTCTCCGGACGTAAGCGGTATGCTGAAAACCTCAGAATCTTTATTTTAGCTATACATCACGCTTTTCAATATTATGTAAACCGGTATCAATTTGCAGGTCAGATGTAATATGAATAAAGCATTGCAGAGGTTTGACGACTGTACCTTTTATCCGGAGCAAGACATTACTCTTGTTCATATTACCGAGCCTGCTGTCAATTATGCGAATTTAAATACATGAAAAAATGGACAGAGGGCCGCCCATACGAGCGGCTCTCCGCCTGTATACGGAGAGAAATACACTATGGACGATAAAATTAAATCTATACTGGATGAAGTAGATAAGGTGGTTATAGGTAAACGAGATACTACTGAAAAAATACTGATGAGTATTCTGGCTGGAGGTAATATTTTACTGGATGATGTACCGGGAGTGGGAAAAACCACACTGGCAATGGCATTCAGTCGGGTCTTAGGTCTTCATTGCCGACGCATTCAATTTACACCGGATGTTCTTCCATCTGATATTACAGGCTTTTCAATCCTCAACAGTGAAACTTATGCCTTAAATTATATGCCGGGGGCAATTACAGACATCAACCTTCTGCTGGCAGACGAGATCAACCGTGCTTCCAGCAAAACGCAGTCTGCCCTGCTGGAAGCAATGGCGGAAGGCCAAGTGACAGTTGATGGTGAAAGTTATCCTCTGAGAAAACCATTTATCGTGATTGCCACGCAAAATAATGTTGGGACTGCCGGAACTCAATTGTTGCCCTATGCTCAGATGGATCGTTTTTTGATTCGGCTGAAAATAGGTTATCCAGACTATGAGAGCCAGATGGAAATTATGCATTACCGGCTGGAAAAAAATCTAATAAACAATTTACGGCAGCTCTGTCTAGCTGAGGATGTTTTGCATATGCAGAAAGATGTATTGGATGTGACGGTAAAGGATAGAGTTATTGCTTATATAACCGAGCTTGCCATGGCAACGAGGGAAAATCCAATGCTTGAGTTAGGCGTCAGCCCGCGCGGTACGTTGGCAATTTGCCAAATGGCGAAAGCAAGAGCATATGTGTGAGGCCGGGACTATGTCATTCCCGAAGATGTTCAGGCTGTATTCGCCGATGTCTGTGCACATCGCATTATTCTAAGTCAAAAGGCAAAAATTCAAAATATTACTGTTATACAGTTGCTGGAGAATATCACTGCAAATGTCCGTGTACCAGATAAATTAACTACTTCAAACCCCAAGTTGCAGACAAATAGAACATCCAGTGCGAAAGATGGCAAGGCTCCATCGAAAAATAAAGGCTCTCCGGAAAGAGAATAAAATATTAAAAAGCGCCGGCCTACTTTGCAAAACACCAAAGATAGAGACGTACGGGTTTATCAAAAAGGACAACACATTACGGGCAGCAAAGCTGTTCAGGATACTGGTCGTGTCAAGAGCCAGGTATTACGCGTGGGATAACCACCCTGAAAGCAAGATGAGCCCCTGAGTGGAATTCCAAGCATGACCTTCCGGTAGCAGAGAATATTCTAAAATGCGACTTCACCGCAGACGCGCCGAACAGGAAACGGCAGCGACATTACATACATTGCGACAGACAAAGTATTCCATGCAATTCCATCAAATCATTAGCTGCTGGACGTTTAATCTGTCTACAAAACCTGGCTCCAGTCAAACCAACGAGTCCATAAAGCTGGCAGCATCGTGCATTACTATGCAATCAACCTTGATACGACCTGCACACTGTGCCGCGAGCACAGCATCTTAGTCCGTTATGTCATGCTCCATCGTATTGAGGACATCAGACTTTCCGATGCCGGATATATCCGGATGAGCCTTTGAACTGACCATAAAATGGATAGGACTTCTCCGCAACGGTGACCATATACATAGCAAGCTGGCCATTATGTACCTTGACTTTTCTGAAATACAGATATGACTTTGCCTCTCCCCTTCTCTGCTTTAGACTAATATCTGGATAGTGTACCTTATCAATACTGTCCGAAATTTTAACTCTGACTCATTTATAGTCCTACGATAAAATAAATTGGGGTTTAATGCAGTTTCTCCATTTTCAGGGAATACGCAGGCGGAGAGCCTGCCCTTTATAGATAGAGATGCATAGCTGTTGGCAGTTCCTATTCCACCGTAAACATCTTAGAAAGATTTCCCTTAACAAGTGTTTTTGCTAGTTCCGCCCTTTTGGACTGGAAGGCTTTTGTCTCTTCCTCGGTGGCCGTTTTGTCTTTGACCTTTGCCTTCAACTCAAAAAAGTTCTCGGGATAAATATCAGTGTTAACTGTTATTACCTTTTTATTCCCACTCTGGCGGTCAGTTACTATAAAATTATAAAACAGGTTGTTTTGAGTACGGATTTTAATATTATAATTCCCTTCGCCAACTATTTTATCTAATGCCTCTTTTACTCCTTCGGAATACGGTCCCTCGACATATATGCTTGACTGCTTAGGCATTTCTCCGGGCCACAAAGCATTTACGGCCTTCTGCAGAGCGCGGAATGTGAATGAACCGCAGATGCAAATCTTTCCGTCTTCTTCATATGCAATATCTGCAAAAGCGACAGTTTTTATGCTGCCGTCATCGCTAATGATCCGCAGAAGATTGTTTTCGATGTTTTCAATAATCCTTTTTGCTTTTTCAGCGGTGATACCAGACCTTGGCCGAATCATATTTTCACTTGATACTTCGAGAAACTTTTTCTCGCTCAGCGAGCTTATGTATTCGGTTGCCCATGATGATACATCGGATGAATCTGCATATGTCTTATATGCCTCTGAGTTAGAGGATTTTAACTTGTATGTACGACAAAGAATTGCGGCGGCTTCCTGCAGCGTTACGGGCGCGTCGGGATAGAACATACCTTCATATCCTGTTGCAATCCCGGCAGAATAGGCTTTCGCCACAGCCTTATAATAAGGAGAGTCTGATGAGACATCTTTAAATTCAGGTGTTTTTACCGCCTCAAAGTCACAATTTTCCAATACCATGGAAACAAACTCTGCCCTGCTGACATTGCCCTCTGTTCCCTGTGCAAATACAACAGGACTTGCTCCTACTGTCAGAACAGCGGCAAATACCATTGCCGAGACTAATTTAAAAAATTTTTTCATATAACACCGTTCCTTTTACTAAAAATTTGGGTTTTTATTTTGCTTCTTTAATAAAATGAGATACTGTAGTACGCCGCAAAACTTGGCGTAATAAGAACAGCTTCGGTATAAAACTATTCTCTCATTTCTCTCTTTCCATGTTCAGCTTCAACTTTCCAATCAAGCTTTTTAATGGTTTGCGGAGATGTGGTAATTTCATATCTTATCATTGGCAGCTTCAGCAGTCGCGAAGATAGCATCTCCGACAATGATACCGGTGCAATAATAAAGCTATGCATTCACAGTTACTTTTCCCTTTGAAACAGCATCTCTGGAATCGTTGTATTTGCTTTTCCTTAGCAGCAGATAAAGCAGTCCCGCCAGGCAGAGAGCCGCAAACGCGGTTCCGATCCCAAATCCGCCGCCGGCAAACAGCATACCGAACTGATAGACAATAAGAGATATTGCGTACGCGAACACGCAGAGATACCCGATCGCTCCCCATGTCCATTTTGCGCTGTTCATTTCCCGCCTTATAGCGCCCATGGCCGCGAAGCAGGGTGCACAGAGAAGGTTAAACAGCATGAAGCTGTACGCCGTAAGCCCAGTGAAGTCCGCAGCCAGATTTGTCCATATCTCTGCGCCGTCCTCAGCGACTTCTGCAAACCCGTACAGCACGCCGAAGGTATTAACCACGTTCTCCTTTGCAATGAGACCCGTAAAAGTTGCAACAGCCGCTTTCCAGCTTCCGAATCCTAAAGGTGCGAATACCGGAGCGACAAAGTTGCCGACGGCGGCAAGCAGACTTGTGTTGTTGTCCTCAACCATTTGAAACACACCGTTGACAACTCCGAATGCCTGTAAAAACCACAGTACGACGGAGGATGCAAGGATAACTGTACCCGCGCGCCTTATAAAACTCCAGCCGCGCTCCCATGTGCTGCGCAACACGTTTACCGCCGCTGGAACGTGATATGCCGGAAGCTCCATTACAAAAGGCGCAGGATTGCCCGCAAACGGCTTAGTCTTTTTCAGGATGATTCCCGAAACAATAACAGCCGCAACACCGATAAAGTATGCAGAGGTTGCCACCCAGCCGGAGCCGCCGAACAGTGCACCCGCAAAAAGCGCAACAATGGGCATTTTTGCGCCGCAGGGAATAAAAGAGGCTGTCATAATTGTCATTCGGCGGTCACGCTCGTTTTCAATGGTACGGGAAGCCATAATACCGGGCACAGAGCAGCCGGAGCCAATCAGCATTGGAATGAAGCTTTTTCCGGACAGTCCGAACTTGCGGAAAACCCTGTCCATAATGAAAGCCACGCGTGCCATATAGCCAACATCCTCAAGAATAGAAAGCATTAAAAATAAGATCAGCATCTGCGGCACGAATCCGATAACTGCGACGACGCCTCCGACAATGCCGTCCACCACAAGGCCGGTGAGCCAGCCGGCCACTCCGGCACTGCTCATCAAGTCGCGAAGATTGTTGCAGATCAGTTCGCCGAACAATGTATCGTTTGTCCATCCCGTCACGATATCGCCGATGGTCGTAATTGATATGTAGTAAACGCAGAACATGACAAGAGCAAAGATTGGAAGTGCCAAGATCCGGTTTGTCACAATCCGGTCGATCTTATCCGATGTTGTACCACTTTTTCTTGCTTTCTTTTTTACGGCTGTGGAGACAACTCTGGAAATGTATGCATAGCGCTGGTTTGTGACAATGCTCTCAGCATCGTCGTCCATCTCCTGCTCACACGCCGCGATATGCCCCTCAATATGCCTGAGAAGTGCCTCGTCAAGCTTCAATTCTTCTCTGACCTTTTCGTCGCGCTCGAAAAGCTTGATCGCATACCATCTAAGATAACGGTCAGGAACCTTTCCTTCGATTGACTCCTCGATATGAGCTATAGCATGCTCTACGCTTCCGTCAAATACGGAAGGCAGGCTGTTCGGCGGTATTTCTTTTCCGGCAAGCACCGCCGCCTTTTCCGCCGCCTCGCGAGAACCAATTCCTTTGAGTGCTGATGTTTCCACGACCTCGCAGCCAAGCGCTTTTCCCAACTTTTGCAAGTCTATGATGTCGCCGTTCTTTTTGACGATATCCATCATATTGACGGCGATTACAGTTGGAATACCAAGCTCTATTAGTTGCGTTGTCAGGTAAAGGTTGCGCTCAATATTTGTTCCGTCTACAATGTTTATAATGGCATCCGGCTTTTCGCCCACCAGATAGTTTCTTGCTATAACTTCCTCAAGCGTATATGGCGACAGGGAATAGATTCCGGGCAGATCTTGAATGAGGATATCTTTACGGCCTTTCAGCCTTCCTTCTTTCTTCTCGACCGTAACCCCCGGCCAGTTTCCCACATACTGGCTTGAGCCGGTCAGATCGTTGAACATAGTTGTCTTGCCGCTGTTGGGATTGCCCGCCAGCGCAATTTTGATACTCATTGCATTATCCTCCTTACACGACTTCGATTGTTTCCGCATCGACCTTACGGATGCTGAGCTCATACCCGCGGACAGTAACCTCTACCGGGTCACCCAGAGGTGCGACCTTTCGTATGAATATCTCCGTCCCCTTTGTCACACCCATATCCATAATGCGGTGCTTTACCGCTCCCGCTCCATGGAGCCTGACAACGGTTGCCCTCTCTCCTACCTTTATGTCTTTCAACGTTTTCATCTTTTCCCTCCTTAAACCATAATTCGTATTGCGAGCGTTTTATCCAGCGCAATCCTGCTGTTCTTAACAGACAGGATCATGTTTCCCCCAATTTCGGACACCACGGTAACGCTCTCACCCACAACAAATCCAAGCTCCGCCAGATGGCGGCGAACTTCATCTTTTCCAGTGATTTTTTTTATAAAATTCGTTTCGCCGATCTTCGCCATTATCAAAGGCATCATAACTTCCTCCCTGACCGCTTCTTAACGGTATAATGTTTGACTCATCTAACTTTCGGGCAGAAATAAAGTTAGATTTAACTAACTTATATGAGTTTAATATATCTAACTTTTCTTGTCAATACTTTATGAGCTAATTTTTAGCATTGTTTGCCCATTTGTTATGGTGCCCATTGAACTTATTACAAATACACACCCTTTCCACGTCATGAGGGAAGGGTGTGTATTTTTTCTTTACTTTATTAGGCAGCGTTTTGAGCGCGAGCAATCTTTTTGCCCGCGAACAAATGCGACATCCCTTTTGTTCTTTGTGGAATTACTCTATCGTGTTCTGGATAAACCGCTCAAGCATCGCCGCCACCTCGGCGCGTGTAGCATAGCCACCCGGGTTAAGGTTTCCTGCTGTATCGCCATTGATAATACCGTTTCCGCAGGCCCATTGCATCGCGGGGTATGCATAATTAGATATGGAAAGTGCATCGTTAAAGGACAAGATGTTTGTATCGTCACCGACCGATACGTCATATCCCTTGAATTTTGCATAGTTGCACAGCATTACCGCGAGCTGCTCGCGGGTTATCCTGTTGTCGGGTGCAAACAATCCATTGCCGACGCCGTTTGCAATACCGTTTGCCGCCGCCCAGCCGACGGCGCTCTCATACCACGCGCCAGATGGAACATCGGAAAATATGCTTTTATAACTCTCGGCGTCACAATTCAGCCGCTGCAGAATAGTCACAAGCATTGCCCTTGTTGCGCCGGCATATGGACAAAAGGCGTTGGAATCGGCGCCGAGCATCAGGCCGGCTTGATAAACATATAAAACGTTGTTATAAAACCAGTTGCTTTTTTCCACATCTGAAAACGGGTTTTTTAACAGATCTGCCGCCATTTTGCCGTCAAGTACACAGATGTGGGAAAGACTGTCCAGCGTAAACGACAGTTCCCCGTTTGCAAGCGTGTGCTCGATTGCTCGATAAACTCCATTATCAAGCGCATGTATCACGCTCAAGCTGTCCAGCGCGGCGAAGGTAGTGCCTTTCAGCATTACGGAGATTTCGCCGCTTAGCTTATGGATTGCCTTGCCATCGATTAGAATACTGATTTTGTAAATCGGGTACCCGGCGGCCGCTAAAACCTTAAGCTTTGGATCGTTAAAGCTTTCCGGCCTGCTCAGCACAAATTCAATCCTGCTCTCCGCAGTTATCTTAAGACCGGCCAGTACTTTAGAAGGAATAAGCATGGTTCCTCTGCTTGTGCTGAGGCGGAGGGCGCATTCGTTATTGATCAGGTATTGGAGTCCCTCGCCGGTGACGCTCAC
Source organism: Clostridiales bacterium (assembly GCA_012516225.1). GTDB lineage: Bacteria > Bacillota > Clostridia > Oscillospirales > Oscillospiraceae > UBA2658. The sequence continues at coordinate 1,696 of JAAYWX010000105.1, read as the reverse complement.
GGAGCTGCCCGATGTTTCAACCGTCACAGTACCGCCCTTTCCTGCAGCCTGCACCGCGGTTTTCAGCAAGCCGGAAGATATGCTCCCCGTTGAATCTGCAGTGATACTATTTGAACTACCGGTAGACCCGCCTTCTGTATAACTTGCTTCTGTGGCGCGCACAACTTGGGCAAACGTACCTTCAGACACATTATTAGCCAAATCACTTGCGCACAGGAGAAGTATCGCGCTGTCCGCCGCGCTCAGCCCTTTAGCCGTGTCTACTGGGTTCAGTTTCCCGGTAATGGTGAATATACCGTTTTCGTCTGCCGTTACCTTCTCTGCGTCGAGTACCGTACCGCTCGTCCCGCTGTCTGTGATCACACCCGTAACGGACACCGTACCGCCGCTCTCCGTCACGCCAGTAACCGAGAACTCTCCCGTTCCGCGGTCGGCCATGAAAGACGCGCTATCCAGCGTAATAAGCGGAGCCGTTTCATCCATACGCAGCCCGATATAATCCACCGTGATGTCTCCGTCCGCGTCCGTCGCAGTAATCCTAAGGTTCAACGCACCAGTGAAATCCGCGGGGGTATCAAAGACCAGTGTTGTACTCGAACTCGGCGTCTGCGTCACAACCGTATCCGTATCCATGCGTGTCACAACAATATTCGCAGCCACATCCGAGGTAATAGTAACCTGCGTTGCCCCCTTGACGAAAAGCAGCTTCATGGAACTGCCGTCCGGCGACAGCGACGGTAAATATGTCAGAACAGGGTAAGTCGCCTTCGGCAGATATTGTCCGGTGCTATATGTCTCTGCACTCTCCACTGGAAAACTGTCGTTTTTCCCATCTCCATCTTTGTCAGTCAGATAGCAAAAAGCTGCAATTCCCGCTTTGTAAGTATTGCCTGCTTCCAAATGCAGGCTCGCATCCCCGGCAGTTACAGCCATATCGTAGGTATAATACCCTTCGGCGTCCTTTGTCAAGTCCGAAGCCTTCAGCAGGTAGCCGGCGCCTGTATCAACCCAGCCGCTGTTTCCCTGCCGGTACAGTCTTATATAATAACCGTCTGCGCTGTTTCCGCCTGAAGCAGGTTTCCACCTGACGCGCATCAACTCGCTGCCGATTGATTCAATGGTCACATTAGACGGTGCATCCGGCTGTTCGCTGTTCACATAGTTCACCATCGTATCGAACACAAAGGTATCCGTTGTCACATAAGCGGATTCATTTATGCCGTCTCCGTTGAAATCGCCGGTGATCTCTTCCTGAAGAACCGTTGTCACATAATACGATCCGGTCGGCGCCATACTGCCGGACAGGGAAAGCGTTTCTCCTATAGTTCCGCCAGCGGGTACACCGCTTTGGGAGAGAATATAATCCGTCCCGCCCCGTTCGGTTCCGAAATAGGTACGAAGAATATAATTCGTTTTGCTGTTCATGTCTTTAACTGAGCCTGTCAAAGTCATACCTGTCAGGTTCATGCCGTCAAGTGAGGCATACGGGCTTGCGTAATAACAGGAAATATCGAACGCCGAGGTGCCAGATGTAATTGTCCATGTCCCCTTGCTTGGGAGTTTCAGCGTAACGCAGTCGTTTCCGACGACAATGTTTGCTGCGCCATTGTTTGTGATCTCGTTGTTAGCGTTGAAAACGGCGGCCGTAAGAGTGAGCGGTGAAGCCTCCCCACTCTTCTGCACTGTCAGGCTATTT
>JAAYWX010000104.1 GCA_012516225.1 Clostridiales bacterium | reverse complement strand
GCTCAATACAGGCCAATTATTGGCGATATTATCCGCAACTTTATTGACGAGTACCAAATAGATGTCTTTTTTGTGACATCGCCGTTTGAAAGCACGGTGGTGACATATGAAAAGGAGTGGTTTGAGAACACAAAGGTTGTCGCCATCGTATACGATATTATTCCTTATGTAATGAAAGAGCAGTACCTGACCTCCAAGGAGATATACCGCTGGTATATGGAAAGGGTGGAAATGCTGCGCTGGATGGAGCGATGCCTTGTCATATCGCAAAGCGTCAAAGATGATATGGTGAAACATCTCAATTTCGACCCTGAGAAGATTGACGTGATTTACGGGGCGACCAGCGGCAAGTTTTTTAAAACCACCCTGTCGGATGAACAAAAGAACGAGATCCTCTCAAAGTTTAACATTGGTGATCGATTCATCATGTGTCTCGGCGGGGACGATAAGCGTAAGAACATGGACGCCCTGATTACGGCTTATGCAAAAATGCCGCGGGAACTGATTGATAATTATCAGCTCGTGATCGTGTGCCGCCTTTCGGATGAAACGCTGAACAGGCTATTGACGCTTTCAAGGGAGAACGGCGTGAGCGGCAGGGTTGTTTGCACGAATTTCGTGACGGATGAGGAATTGCTCCGGATTTACAACATGGCAAGCCTAATGGCATTCCCTTCCCAATACGAAGGTTTCGGGCTGCCTATCGTGGAAGCCTGGGCCTGCGGCGTACCCGTGCTGACTTCAAACAACTCCAGCCTGGGAGAGATTGCCGGCGATGCGGCGGTATTGGTGAACCCTTTTGACGTAAACGACATAACCCGGGGGCTGGTGACGGCTCTTCAGGATGACGTGTTGTCTGATTTGGCGGCAAGAGGTGAGGTTCGGGTAAAGGAATTTACGTGGCAGAGAAGCGCTAATCTTGTTTTCAGTGCCCTTGGCAAAATAGACTTTTCTTCTCGGGACCAAAAGCCTGCAAAAAGAATCGCTTTTTTTACGCCTTTGCCGCCAATAAAGTCGGGAATCTCGGATTACAGCGTGGATATTGTCAACGCGCTCAGCGCGTATTATGACATCGACGTTTTCATAGATGGCGGTTATCAGGCACAATGCACGCTGGCCGACAATGTGCGTGTATTCAAACATCATAAATTCAGTCCAAAAAACTATAAGACGGTGATCTACCAGGTGGGCAATTCTCCCTACCATACGTATATGTTCTCCTACATTCAAAAGTGCGGCGGTATAGTTGAGCTGCACGATGAAAACCTGCATCTGATAGCAGATCATTATGCAACGTATACGCTGCATGATAAAGCTCTCTACAGGAAATATTTGCTGGAGGACTATTCTAAAGAACAGGTAGATGCGTTGTTCCGCGATGCCCGAAAATTGCACAGCCGAGAAAAGGCCGAGGAGATGCCCCTTAACGGTTTTGTTACAAATTATGCGGATCGGGTGATTGTTCATAGCAGGGGCGCGAAAGAGAATTTATTGCGCAAGAATATACATCGTCAGGTTGAGACAATTCTGCATTATGCGAAGGTTGAGCCTTTGGAAGAAGGCGGTAAAGCAAACGCGGCATTGGGCTTGCCGCATGACTCCGTCGTTATCGCCGCTTTTGGGTTTATACAGGAAACCAAGCGGCCTTTGCCTGCGCTTAAGGCGTTCGGGCGGGTTTGCGCACAATATCCCAACGCTCATTTCTGCTTTGTCGGCGAACCTGACGAACCCACGGATAAGCTCATAAAGACATACCTTAAGCAAAATGATGATTTAAAAGGAAAGGTGACGGTTACCGGGTATGTGGATTTGGACAGGTTCCGTCAGTACATCGACGCGACAGATATCTGTATCAATCTGAGGCATCCCTATAATGGCGAGACCAGCGGAAGTTTGATGCGGATTCTGGCAAAAGGGAAATGCGTCATCGTCAACGATATTGGGAGCTTCGGAGAGATACCGGATGACTGCTGCGTAAAAATACCCGCAGTTTCCTCATTATCGGAGGAAGAAGAGGTGGACGCCATTTATGGCGCGATGACGCGGCTGATCGCTGATGCCGATTTGCGGCAAAGCTATGGGAAAAATGCATATAAGTATGCACAGGACAATCTGGATATTCCAATCGTTGTGAAGCAGTTTGTAAAGGTCATAGAGTCGAATAGAAGGCCGGCTTTAAATGAGGAGATGCTAAGTAGCATCATCCGCAGATTAAGGGGACAGGGATATAGGCATGAGCAGGTTAAAGCCCTTGCCGAAACTCTGGCCTACAGCAAGAACAGCAGGCGTGAACCGGGAGTGAAGCCGGCGCCAGTTAATGTAACGAACATTATGGACAAAATAAAGGGGTTTATTCAGAGGGCGCAATGAAAAGAATCGGGATGATCAACCAACGTTATGGTTTGGAAGTGAACGGCGGGTCTGAGTATTACACCAGGCTTATTGCGGAGCGGTTCAATGGCAAATATGAGATTGAAATATTGACCACCACCGCGATTGACAATATTACCTGGGAGAACTATTACGAAGCCGGCGTTACGAATATTAACGGCGTTACGGTAAGACGCTTTCCGATTGAGCATGCAAAAGATATGGATGCTTTCAACGAGATCAATCGGCAAATATTCGAGAATCCTGCGAAGGCCACCTGCGAGCAGGAATGGAAATGGATAGAGGAGCAGGGGCCGCTTTCGACGGAACTTGTCCGCTATGTTGCCGAACATCATGAAGAGTATGACGCGTTTATTGTGGTCACCTATTTGTATTATACCCAGATAAAATCGCTGTCGCACGTAGGCCATAAGGCGATATTCATTCCGACTGCGCATGAAGAGCCGTTTATTCATTTTGGCATCTTTCAGCAACTGTTCACCCTGCCCAAAGCCTATATTTTCCTAACGGATGAAGAAAAGAAACTCGTGCACAACTTGTTTCCCGTCCGGAATATTCGTTATGACGTACTGGGCGTTGGCGTAGATGTTCCCCCGAAAGTCAGCAGCGGGGATTTTCGCAAAAAGTTTAACATCGATAACGACTATATTCTCTATGTGGGCCGTATTGAGGGCGGCAAAGGATTCCCTGAACTTTTTGATCATTTCATACGATACAAAAACCGCAATCATAATGACCTCAAGCTGGTGCTGATGGGAAAGAATGTTGTTCCCATACCGGCTCATCCTGATATTATCAGTCTGGGGTTTGTGTCCGAGGAGGATAAGTTCAACGGTATTGCCGGAGCCAAGGTATTGGTGCAGCCCTCGCTATATG
>JAAYWX010000103.1 GCA_012516225.1 Clostridiales bacterium | reverse complement strand
GGCAACTCCAATAATACTTGGCGAGAGAAACATAAGATCGCGCAAGCGGTCCTTTTTTCGCTCATCCATCTTTTGCCATTTCTTTATCATCGTACCTTCCTCTTTTCATGTGCTGGGTAAACTAAATATGGATTGGTTTATCTTTGTTCGTTTATATAAAGGGAGATGCGGTTTTGTATTACGTCCGCCGTCTGGTCTACTGTCTTTTCGCCGGAGAAGAAATAACCGGCTTCTTCTTTTATAATACCAAGAACTTTCTGGTCATATGTTGCCGTATGCGCCACGGAGTTTATAACCGTTTTTATCTGGTCTGCTTCTTCCTGCGTAAGTGCGTAAAATTCAACCGTCGGTCCGTTACCTATACTCATTCCGCCATGAGAAATAGGTATTTTTTTGCCGTTTTCATCAGTTGTGTATTCCTGTTTCATAGCTTCCGCAAGCTTTGCATCAAAAGCTTTCTGGTTTGTCGGAAAGCTCCAAACATTATCTTTCTGATAGTCCGCATCAAGCAATGTGCGCATAAACTTCCATGCGCCATCTTTGTCCTTGCAGGAAGATGACATTGCTAATCCGCCGCTTAATACAGCAATATTCCCCTTTTTGTCCGCAGACGGGAATCCCTTAAAAGTTATTGCTCCTCCAAACATTGCTTTATAGTATTGATAGCTTTGGAAATCGCTTAAATAAAAGTTTTCAAACAACTGGCGCCCATCCTGAATCAATGTGCCCGGATCTATCTGTTCTTCGCCCTGATTATCAGGCATTTTCTCCGGAAAACTTTTTGCAAATGTAAGAAGTTTTTTGAATTCATCGGTATTAAAATTGCATTTTCCAGTCTGCCAGTCTATATAGTTTTCCAGATTTAGCGAGCAAATAATATCCAGAACATTTTCCCGTGTCATGTAAGCTCCTAATGGATAGTCCGCTTCAGGGTGTTCACTGACAACTTTCTGCATTTCCTCCATTGTCCAGCCCATTTCGTTTCCAACTACCGAAGGCTTCCCGACTAAAGAGAGTACGGCAAAGCTGGTTGAAATCTGATAAAGCTTTCCATCCATTTCAATTGCTTTGAATATACTGGGAACAAGATCTTTTCGGTCAAGATCCGGATCTTTGTCTATATAAGGGTACAGATCCTCAAGCAGTCCCTTAGCCGCATACTGCTGATAAGGAAGCTGAGAAATGTCAATCATATCCGGTATATTACCGGAAATAATCTCTGTATTTAGCTTTGTTATCCCTGCGTTATAATCCTTCTCGGTATTGAATTCCGCATAGTCCTGTACTTCTATTCTATAATCTTCATTGGTTTTATTAAATTTAAGTATCTGCTTTTTTAGGTTGTAGTCAAGCCACATAGTAGCAAGTGTCAGAGTTTTCTTCTGCTTAACTTCGCTTCCGGGCGTCTTGACAAAGTCAATTATGCTAACGGTCCTGCCGCCTTCGTTGCCGTATTCGTAAGAAATGGCAAAAACATCTCCGTTGTCAAGGACGGTGCTGAATCTGATATTGTCGCCGTCCACATCGCAGTTAATCCATGAAAGGATCTTTTCATTCGCCTGTGTTGCAACATTATAGCCGAAAAGTGAAGTGCTGTCAGAATAGCAGAAATCATACTGCTTTCCGCCGGAACTTGTATTCCAAGCGTTCACAGGCATTTTAAAATCCTGTCCCCACGACTTGGAGCTAAGGTTAACCGACCTTATAACGCTGCTGCCATCGCTGGAACCCGTCGTAACGCCGACAGTCCCGTCCTTAAGTACTATAATCCTGTTTAGATAATTTTCAACGGATAGTTTTGCAAGAAGGTTTCCGTTTGTGTCCACAACATATAAAGTTTTATTGCCGTCTGTAAAATACAGGTTTCCGGACTTGTCGGCAACCATATCGCCCAAATAAAAATTTCCTGCCCCTTGCTGAATTTCCTCTTCAGACGGCTTGTCAACAATCTGATCCAGATTAATTGCCGATGTTTCAGCACCTGTATTAGAAAGCTTACGTATATACGTCTTTCTCTCATCGCCGGCATAATACTGGTAAGGATCTTGTTTTTTCGGATCGAAGCCTTCTGGTAAGTCAAAAAGTGTCTGGCTTATGCTCTCGCAAACCCAAATATTTCCTTGAGGGTCTACTATCAGCTTTTCGATATTGATGTATCCGTAATCATTCTGAACGGTTTCCTTCGGGGAGTAGTCTTCCAGTTTGTGGAAATTAGTCCCATCCTTATTTATTGCGAAAACAGCAGGTATGTATTTAATGTTCGAATAATCGACAGCCGGTCCGTCCCCTTCCCCCGCTGGCACATCCGTTCCCGAGGCTTTTAGTTTTAATACCGGTGATTCACTTGACTCGTTTTTTATAGCTTTTTCTTCTTCATCCGTTAGGGGAGTACCGTCTTTATGTACAGGTATGCTGGATGCGAAATATATAACATCTCCGCTGAGATACGGGTTGTTCATATCAGGAATTTCTTCGGAAACTGTAGTGTATTTGGGAACATACACAAAGTCCGGCACTTTTTCTTTCCCGTTGCCCCCTCCTTTGCAGGCGGTAAGCGGAAGCATTAAAAATATAAGTACCAATACCTCCGCCGTCAGTTTTTTCAATCCGACTTTGTTTTTCATGTCATCTCTCCTTATAGCTTTATTATGTGTATTATATGTGTTAATACACATGACTATATCACTGCATATAATCTTTGTCAATATTTTCATTGCTATTGAGGCATTGCCGGAACATATGACGAAAGGCGGGAAAAATTGTTCCTTAAAATTTAAAAAAATTTTCTAAT
>JAAYWX010000102.1 GCA_012516225.1 Clostridiales bacterium | reverse complement strand
CTCCTCGATGCAGGCGATATAAAGTCCCTGCCTTTTCTGGATAGTCGCTACAAAATTGGCGGCAGCGATCAGGTCGTCGTGCGTGCCGGTATCCAGCCATGCCGTGCCGCGTCCCAATACCTCGACGTTGAGCTTGCCGTTTTTCAGGTATGTCTCGTTGACCGGGGTAATCTCCAGTTCACCGCGCGCCGAGGGCTTGATGCTTTTCGCAATCTCTACGACATTGTTGTCATAGAAATATAGCCCGGGCACCGCATAGTTGGAGCGGGGTACGCTGGGTTTTTCCTCAATGGAGACAGCTCTGCCGTTTTCGTCAAATTCGACCACGCCGTAAGCGCGCGGTTCGTTGACGTAGTAACCGAATATCACCGCTCCTGCTTTCAATTGCGCGGCCCGTTGTATGCTCTGGGTAAAGCCCTGGCCGTAGAATATGTTGTCCCCCAGCACTAAGGCGCAGGAATCATCTCCGATGAACTTTTCACCGATGATAAAAGCCTCGGCAATGCCGTTCGGAGCCTGCTGAACCTTGTAGGAAAAGTGCAGCCCCAGATTCTCACCATCGCCGAGCAGCCTTTCAAACATCGGCAGGTCGACCGGCGTCGAGATAATCAGTATTTCCCGGATGCCCGCCAGCATCAGCGTGGACAGCGGATAGTATATCATGGGCTTGTCGTACACCGGCAGCAGCTGTTTCGATACCGCTTTGGTGATCGGGTACAGGCGTGTTCCCGAACCGCCCGCCAGAATAATTCCCTTCATATTCCAATCTCCTTTTTCACATCTCAAAATTGCGCAAGTACTACGGAACGACTCCTCCAGTGCAGGCATCCTTGGTGAATTTATCAATTATTCAGACCGTGATACTTTGTAAATAATACTTCTTCTTGTTTCTTTTTTCAAGGACAAGCTAGCGGATTTATACAGCCGGTGTGTTATCTTGCTGGTTTCTTAAAGCTTTTGCAAAACATAAAGTGCAGTCTGCGGATCCGTGTCGATTTTAGGACATTGCAGCCAAATAATTATATGTTAGCAATCAGCTCTTTCGCTTGTTTATTAAATATGTTTGATTCTGGAAATGCAGCAGATGAATGGCTGTATTTGACATCCGAATTAATTAAGAGTATAATTAGCAGTCACTAAATTATGAGTAATAATTATATAAGGAAGAACGAAATGATTCCATTTAATGTGCCTTTAGTGTATGGAACAGAAAAAGAACATGTTTTAAAGGCCATAGCTTCCCACAAACTGTGTGGAGACGGCTTTTATACGAAAAGATGTAATGAATGGATAGAATCCAGGACCGGGGTTCGAAAAGCTTTGCTGACCACTTCAGGTACTCATGCTCTGGAGATGGCGGCCATGCTGATTGATATTCAACCGGGCGATGAAGTGATTATGCCGTCATTTACTTTCTCGTCCACTGCAAATGCATTTGTATTACGGGGGGCACGCATTGTGTTCGTGGACATACGCCCGGACACTATGAATATAGATGAAAATCTTATTGAGAAAGCGATTACGCCCAGGACTAAGGCTATCTGTGTTGTTCATTATGCAGGCGTCGCATGCAACATGGACAAGATAATGAAAATTGCGAAAAAGAAACGTCTCTTTGTGATTGAGGACGCTGCACAGGCAGTAATGTCAACTTATAAGGGAAAGGCTCTCGGTTCGATAGGCGATATTGGTTGTTTCAGTTTTCACGAAACAAAGAATTACAACATGGGAGAGGGAGGCGCGCTGCTCTTAAAGGAGGAACGCTTTCTTGAGCGTGCTGAAATAATTCGGGAAAAAGGCACTAACCGTTCGAAGTTTTACAGGGGGGCTGTAGACAAATATACCTGGGTGGATTTTGGATCCTCTTATTTGCCTTCTGAGCTCAACGCAGCATTTTTATGGGGACAACTGGAAAATGCGGATGTCATTAACCAGAACCGTCTGCGTTCATGGGGTTTATACTATGAGTTGCTGAAAGACCTGGAAGAAGCAGGACTGCTTGAGCTTCCACACATACCTCAAGAATGTCAGCACAATGCGCACATGTTCTATATAAAAATGCCGAACAATGAGCAGAGGGATGATCTTATCAGATATCTGAAAGAGAAAGGTGTCACTGCTGTATTTCATTATGTTCCGCTGCACAGCGCGCCTGCCGGATTGTCTTTTGGCCGATTTTTTGGACAAGATATTTATACCACCGCGCACAGCGAACGTCTGCTAAGACTCCCGATGTATTATGGGCTCAAAGAGGAAGATATTGAATTTGTGGTAAACTGCATAAAAGAATTTGTTTACAGTCTGGATTCGGTTAAATATGGGTATTATCGGGAAAAAGCGCAAGTGTTCTAGTCATAATATATGGCTAATATGAGGTTTTAAAAGGCCTCTTTTGTATGATTAAAAAAGATGGGCTGAATCTGAGGTACAGATTATGAAGATCTCCGTCGTTATACCTTGTTATAGATCGGAAAAAACGTTGAAAGGCGTATTGGATGAGCTGAAGAGGACGTTGGATACGCGTCCGGAATATACGTACGAATTTATACTGGTCAATGATTGTTCTCCCGATGGCGTGCAGAAGGTTATAGAAGAGTATGCAAAGGCCAATACATTCACCAAGGCCATTCGATTCACAAAGAATTTTGGACAGCACTCTGCCCTGATGGCCGGATACAGGCATTGTACCGGCGATATTATTGTGTCAATGGATGACGATGGCCAGACGCCGGTAGACGCCTTGTTTTCCTTGATAGATAAGCTTAATGAAGGGTTTGATGTCGTGATAGCGGCATATGAGAAGAATGAGCACAACTTTTTTAGAAGGGTTGGTTCAGCCATCAATAGATTGATGGCCCGCTCGCTTATCGGCATGCCAAAGGATCTGGAAGCGACCAGTTTCTTTGTAATGAGAAAACTGATTAAAGAAGAGATCATCAAATATGAAAACGCGTATCCTTATGTTCTTGGATTGATACTAAGGACGACCAACAACATTGCAAATGTACAGACAAAGCATAGGGCAAGAGCTGAGGGAAGGTCGGGATATACGCTGAGAAAACTGCTTTCTCTTTGGATGAATGGCTTTACAGCTTTTTCCGTAAAGCCATTGCGCATCGCGACTGTGTCCGGCCTCTTTTTTGCCATCCTCGGGCTGATCAGTGCTGTCGTGGTTGTTGTCAACAAGCTGACAAATCCGCACGTTCAGGTGGGCTGGAGCTCCCTGATGGCTATTTTATTGTTTATGGGCGGCGTTATTATGCTGATGCTGGGCTTAATTGGCGAATATGTTGGGCGACAATACCTGAGTATTAACAAAGCACCGCAGTATGTCATCAAAGAT
>JAAYWX010000101.1 GCA_012516225.1 Clostridiales bacterium | reverse complement strand
GTTTTTCAAGCTTCAGGGAGATGTTGAAAGCGGAACTCAGCTTTCCATAGCTATCGGAGAGCGCGGAGGCAGCTATGAAACTATTGTACCGAACAGCGCCGTCAGGTCCGACAACAACGGAAGTTTTGTACTTGCGGTTGTCGCTAAAAACGGTCCGCTCGGCAACAGGTACATAGCACAGCGCATTGATGTAAAAGTTCTTGCAAGCGACGACGTAAATACAGCGGTCTCAGGCGGGCTTACTACGAGCGACTTTGTTATTACGACATCGACAAAGCCGATAGAACCCGGAATGCAGGTGCGTTTGCCGGACTAAACGGAAGATTCGGAATTTATTATAAGGAGGAGCGGCTTTGAAACTAAATAGAAAAACGGCGTTAATTGCTGTAAATGCCCTCCTTTTAATTTTAATTGGGCTATGTCTTTTAAGATGCAAAAGTTATGGCAATTTGCTTTTAAGCCAGCAGGCGGCTGATTTTTGGGCGGGAGCGAGCAAAGAGCGCTTTTCGCAGGTATCCTGCTTCTTTCCCGTAACGGCTCCGGCAGATGAAAATGCTATAAGATCATTCAGAAAAACCATAGACAAAAAGCTTGCAGATGCCGGAATTGAACCCAAAAATGAAGGACAGTACTGGACGGACGCGTATTCGGCAATAGGAAGCATAAAAGTCGAAAGCAGCCGAGGTTCTGCGGATACGACCGCAATAGGTGTGGGAGGAAACTTTTTTATGTTCCATCCATATCGCCTGCGTTCGGGCGGATATATATATGACAGCGATATAATGAATGATAGGGTAGTACTTGACTATGATCTTGCATGGAAACTGTTCGGAAGTACCCAGCTTGAAGGGATGTCTGTTAATATAAATGGGAAACCGTATTATATAGCAGGCGTTGTTGAGCGCGAGAAGGATAAATTTTCCCGAAAAGCTTTCAAAGGGGAGCCGGTTATTTTCATGTCGTATTCGGCGCTTTTGGAACTGTCTGAAAAAACGGGAATAGTTTGCTATGAAGTTGCAATGCCCAACCCTATTTCCAATTTTGCCGAAAATCTTGTCAAGGAAGGATTTGCAAGCTATAAGCCGGCAGTAGTGGAAAACAGCGAACGGTATAGCTTTATCAATATTTATAATATATTTAAAAATTTCGGAAGCCGTTCGGTACAGGACAGCGGTATTGCATATCCCTATTGGGAGAATGCAGCAAGGATATCGGAGGTTTACATTGCACGTCTGTATGTAATTATTGCGCTGCTTTTACTGTTTCCGATGATATGTCTTGCTATCCTGACAGTCAGGCTGATAAAATATCTTAACGCCAAACTGAAAATACTGAAATTTAAAATCTGGGATGCATGGGATGACAGATATGCAAGAAGGGCATTGCGTAAGGAAAAAAGAGAACTTAGGCGTACTGTAAAGGCGTCCTGTTCCGGCGAAGAAGCGGAGGGCAAAGACGGAAAAACTTCTCTGCCTAATAGGGTCGTTTCAAAATTGGCTGGCATATTTTCCAATATGGATATGCACAGAAAAATTAAGAACAGAAAGAAAATAAAGACGGACAGAAAACGCTTGCCCCTCAGGAGAAAGAAAAGATTATCCGATATAGAACACAAAGCCTTGACAGAATC
>JAAYWX010000100.1 GCA_012516225.1 Clostridiales bacterium | reverse complement strand
GCAGCATTTCTTTAAATTCCGGGTCATCCACCCCGGCTTCAAGCAGGCTTTTTGCCTCTTCCGCCGTATTTTCGTATTTTCTGTAGCGCCTGTACGTTTCCACGACCGGAGCAAGTTCTTTCTGATCTTTTGCAAGTTTTGCATAAGCCGCAACATCCGAATATACTTCAGGCAGTGTCATTTTCATTTCTATTTCGGCATATTTTTCTTCTATAGCTTTCAGCTTTTCAAGCATAAACAATTCATCCTTAGACATAATTTGCCGGATTGCCCGGTGCAATCTGGCGCAATGTGGTATTTTACCACACTTTTACCGAAATGTAAACAACGCGCGGATTAATTGAGAAATGCTGCAAAGGCGGCGCCGGAAAGCGTTGCGTTTTCCACTCGCCGGAATACAACAAAACGCGAAAGCTCCTTTTCCAAACAGCTTTTTACATATCTGTCCAGCTTATCCTTTAACAGCAATGAACCATAAAATGAAGTTCCCTCTGCAATGACGCAGAACGGCTGCCTTTTGCTCTTTCCTCCTTCGCAGTGAAGACATAAAGCCGCCGCATTTGCACATACGAGTTTGGCCGCCCTCTCATAGCTCATATCAATAAGTTCTCTCAAAACCTGTGCATCAGAATCTAAGCACATCTGCGAAACCCGATTGTCATATCCTCTCATAAAATTGTCAAGTTCCTGTGCTGTAAAATCGTTAAAACCTCCACTGAAGTTTTTTGAAAGCAGTCCTTTTTGCGAGGCAAGCTTGACGGTATTTGTAATAACTTTCCCGTGATATGCTCCGCCGAGCATTTTTTCAAAGAGGTAAGCGCCCGGATTGTCCGAATCCAAATCCGTTATCTCATCTGAAACGCCGCGCACCGCTTTTGAAAAATTGCCCGACTCGCAGTTTATTATCATGTCTTTCGCATTATCCAGCTTTACAATATTTTTCCCTTTTTCAATATAGCAGCTATTGTTACCCGTACCGAGAATGAGGCCAGCTGCCCCATCGCAATTTTTAAGTCCGAAAGCAGCTATCCCTCCCATAAGACATGCTGCCGTATCGTTCATAAGGGTAACCCTCAACTCTTTTTTTCCACCTTTTTCATATAGCTTTTTCAGCAATTCATGCCCTGCGGCAAGTCCTTCCGCGTTTTTAACGCGGACTTCCTTGGTAAAACATAAAATTTTTCCGTCGCAATCCGGACTTATCTCGGCGGGATAAGAAAAGCAAAAACCTATTCTGTCGCTTTCATCCGCAAACGGCAAAACTTTGTCCGCAAGAACGCTGAAAAATTCTTCAGAGGACACCTCGCCGGCTGTGCCAGGCATTGCGCATTTATCTGCTCTGCAAATCCGCGGTATCCCTTCAGAAAACTTTATAATCCCTATCCTTAAATTTGTTCCTCCGGCATCGATTGCAATAACGGGCACATCGTTGGGCGGCGTCCCATCTGCAGAGATATAAGTTGGTATCATCTTAAGTGACGAGTTTTCTCCGCGTAGCCCTTTATCCATTTCGTCCATAAATCGTTCCGCGGTTTCTTTTATATCCGTAAGGTCGGGGTGCATCTTTATATCGTACAAAAATTCTTTTATTTCCTCTTTAATGTTCTTCATATCTGCGTTCCTCGGATACATAGCTTTATTTTTTGATTTTACGGTTGAGTTTAAAATTTAAAATATTCTCTTATATATCCTATATGTTTTACTATGCCTGCTCTAATAAAAAATCATAATATTTATTTAATATACGCAATATATGAGAAAAAACAGCTCTGCACGAAAAAGTGCAGAGCATATTGTAAACGTTTGCTTTATATAAAGAAATCATAATGTTATTATTTGGTTAGCGTTCGGCAACTTTTCTGCGGAGGCTGAGGCAATCGGCTATCATCGCTATAAACTCGCTGTTAGTGGGTTTGCCTTTAACATTGGAAACTGTGTATCCGAAAAACTTTTGAAGAGTCTCGATGTCGCCTCTATCCCATGCAACTTCAATTGCGTGTCTTATTGCTCTTTCTACTCTTGACGGAGTAGTGCAGAATTTCTTTGCGACAGTGGGATAAAGAACCTTTGTAACAGAATTGATAACTTCCATATCATTTATGGCAAGAATTATCGCTTCTCTCAGATACTGATATCCTTTAATATGAGCGGGGACTCCTATTTCATGGATAACCTCCGTTACAACTGCTTCAAGGTTATCCTCTTTGCGATACATTTCTATTCCCTGCTGTTTTACACTTGCGGAATTTACGGTCTTGTTCGCCGTCGAAACTTGACGTATTCGGCTCAAGAGCGCAGGAACATCGCAGGGCTTCGGCATAAAATAATACGCCCCCAGCTCTGCCGCTTCCTGTACGACATGATCATTGAAAAAGCCGGATACTATGATAACTGCCGGTTTATAATTCATCTGCGACAGCTTTTGAAGAACACCCAACCCGTCAAGTTTAGTAAGTACAAGATCCATCACTATTACATTAGGGTGCTTCTGCTCGATTAAGGCAAGCGTTTCAATCCCGTCTCCAGCTGTCCCGACTACGGTCATGTCCTCTTCCGAAGAAATAGTGTCCGCCATAAGAAAGCGAAAATCCTCTCCGGAATCTGCGATTAGTACTCTTGATTTGGTTTCCATAATATTCCCTCCGTTATTTTTCAAATACGGCAGGCCATCTCTATATTTAAGCACAAACACCGCCAAACGAGTATAATTTACCATATCTTCCTTCAAAGTGCAACAAGAAAGTGTAAAATAATAACAGCTTTTTGTTTACATAAATCGACTTTACTCGACTAAATCGCAAAATCTGACGTTTAGCGTCGTCGGATGACATGGATTT
>JAAYWX010000099.1 GCA_012516225.1 Clostridiales bacterium | reverse complement strand
GGTTATGATCCGGGCGAAATCGACGGCGTATATGGGCCCATGACTGAGGCGGCGGTGAGGAAGTTCCAGAAAGAACATGGGCTTGAGGTCGACGGCATCGTGGGTCCGTTGACCTGGACGGCGCTCGGATTGTGAGGTGGCGCATGGATATTTCAACAGTCATCACGGTAGCCGGGTTTGCGTTAACAATTGCCGTGAACGTCGCGCTGGTTGCTCGCTGGAGCGGGAAAACATCTGCCCAGATCGCCGCGATGCAGGCCGACATCAGGAGGCTCGAAGTTAAGCAGGACAAAAGCAACGAGATCAAGGAGCGTTTGGCCAAGTGCGAAGAAAGCACAAAGTCGGCGCATCACCGGATAGACGAAATCAGAGAGAAATATGAAGGAGGTTAACATGAAAAAGGTTAAAGCATTACTGATCGTTCTGATCATGCTATTCATCTGCCTGCTGCCAATTGTGGCGCTGGCGGCAGACGAGGCGATCCCGGACGGTGTGGACATCTGGGAGTATATCCAGCCCGAGGTTTATAGCCTCGTTCCGGTGTTGTTCGTTATCGGGCTTTTCATAAAGAAAATCCCGGGTATACCGGATTGGCTGATACCCATCATATTGCTTGTGCTGGGTGTCATTGGCGCTGTATGTATTATAGGCTTAACTATTTACGGTTTTGTGCAAGGTATCCTAGTGGCGGGCGCAGCGGTGTTTGTCCACCAGCTCGGCAAGCAGGTAAAAAATGGGCTAAACGGGACGGGGTGACGAGGGGCAACTCCGGTTTTCCTCCCGGGGCTGCCCGGAAAGTAAGCCCTCGGTCATTGCGGCCGGGGGCTTATTTTTCTTACCCGCATGCAGCAAAAATACAACATGACAGTTTAATTTTATCGGGTATTCACTTCCGGTTTCTTCTGGTTCAAATAGCCAGAATATACGGATTTTATGCGGTTTTCTTCCGGTTAGGTTTGACCCAAATATAAACCCTTCCAGTATGTACTCACAGTTCGAATCCTAGTTCCGCTGCCAGAGAAAAGCCCTTAATCATCGCGATTAAGGGCCTTTCTCATTATTGACGGACCGGAACTTTTGATGAGTTCAAGCGTTTTTTACTATTGTTATTCATTTATACTAATTTGCTCGTCTATCCATGCCAGGTATGCAGCGCTTCCCGTTTGAACATCTACAAGCAGGATTTCCGGCGTATCGTACGGATGAATTTCCAGGAGTTTCTTCTCCAGCTCAGGATATAGTTCCTTTCTGGTTTTGAACAACACCAAATCCTCATTTTCATGACAAAGCTCGCCCTTCCATGTGTAATGGCTTTTTATCTTTATTTCCTGAACGCATGCCGCCAGTTTGCATCTTATAACTTCATCTATGACCGGTTTTGCCTGCTGCTCATTTTCAAATGTCGTCAAAACTATCCCGTATTTTCCCATGATCATACCTCCGGAGATCAGCAATCTGCGGAACTTAACAGTTCCTTCTAATGTATAATAATATAATTGCCCAAAAAGTAAAATTGCCAAAGAATATACTGCCATTTGCCTTAGCTCAGAACCTGACAGACTGGGCTATTTCAGGCATTGTCTTTTGCAGGTCAATCATTAATTGGAGGATAAAGGGCAACGCGTTAAATATTTATTGTTGAGTTGCAAATAGAAATTGATATAATAGCTTAAACAATTGCAATTCGGAGATTAGTCGCAAAGGCAAAGGATTTTAATAACTGGAATCGGGAGAGCGGAAGGCATGAAAGTATGTTTTTTGACTTTGGGTTCCCGGGGAGATGTACAGCCATATGTTGCTTTGGGTAAAGAACTGGTCAGGCAAGGCCACAAAGCTGTAATCTGTGTCGGAGAGAGCTTTCGTCAGCTTGTGGAATCCAACGGCATTGAATTTGTGCTCACAACATCTGACTATATGGCGCTTGCTGCAACGCCGGAAGGAAAGGCCATTCTTGAACATCCGATCAGGAACCTAAGACTTGCGCTTCGCTACTCCAAAGAGGTCATCAACCCGGCATACCGGAAGACGCTGGAGGAATTCTATGCAGCGGCAAAAGACGCCGATGTGATCGTATATCACCCGAAGGCTTTAGGCGCAGTTGATATTGCACTTCATCTTGGAATTCCATGTGTCAGCATGCCGCCCGTCCCCATTACGTACCCAGTAAGCGAGTTTGCCAATCTTGCCGTTACAACAAAAAATCTCGGCAGATGGCTAAATAAAGCCACCTATCGTGTCAATGAAATGGCGGAAAGATCGCAGATTAATCTGATCAACGATTTCAGGGCAAAGGTGTTGCAGCTGCCGAAGCGCAAAGCAGGTCTTTATACTTACACAGACGGCACAAAAGAAATCCCGACTGTTTATCCGGTGAGCAAGATGCTTTTTCCAGAGGTGAGCAGCTGGGACGGTCATGTCTTTCTTCCTGGGTTCTTTTTTCTTGACAGTGAGGGTGAAACGCTTCC
>JAAYWX010000471.1 GCA_012516225.1 Clostridiales bacterium | reverse complement strand
GCGGCCGGTACCGTCACTGTCCAGTATAAGGGCGGATACAAAACTTTTAAAAATCTTGTAGTATCATCGGACACTGCCGAAAGCTATGGCTATACCAATGATACGACCCAGGGCGTTTCACTGCTGGACGCTTTATTTACTGTCCATAAGCAAATTTACGGTGACGCTTTCAAAGCGGCAGGTGAGCCGGACGATAAAGGCAATTGGAGCAACGACTACATCTCCATCGGTCCAAGAGGTTCGGGCCGCATAGTCGCGTTTAAGATGTTTGGCGAAACAACCTATGACACTTCAACTGATACTTATCTGGGCGATTTCACAGTTAACGGCATAATTCCAAACGCGGGCTGGTATCCCTGCGGTGCAGCAATCCAGTTTAGCTATATTAATGCAATCACGATAGGTTCCGGGGATGTCGTACAGTTTTTCACCGGACTTGATAGCGTTAATAAATACGTTTGGCTTGAGTATAAGGGTAATGTTGCTTCATGGAAGAATTCCGTTACCGCAGCAAAGAATACCAACGTTTCACTGACTGCCAAACAGGTTGAATTTGGAACCGGCTTAGGCAGAAGCGCTACCATATCTGAACTCCAGGGACAAGGCGAAGCGGCAAAAAATCTGAAGCTCGGCTTTGTGAATCTCGATACAGGTGAGATCACTCCTATCGAAAATGCAGTCACCTTAAATGACGGTACTATAACCCTGCAATTTTCCAAGCAAAATAGCGATGCTGAGCAGGTTTATTACATTACCGCTTACTCCGACGACAACAAAACTATTAAAAACCTGACCAAAGTTATTATCGTTGATGAGATTGAGGACAACAGCAAAATTGTCACCAACGTTACAGTAAAACCGACAGTGCTTAGCAGCGCCGCTGGCCGCCTTGTACAGTACGGCCCCGTCTGGTATGCCACATGCACCGCGGTAAACGATACCATTACCTTCAAAGCGTACGACCAGAACGGTAAAGAGCTTACCAGCCACCTCACATGGACCAGCAGCTCCAACTCCAACTTTCCAATCGATTCTAACGGCACGATGACAGCTAAATTAAGTAATCTGGGTACTGCCGGAAAAAGCGGCTCTGCAACTGCAACCGCCACATATACATACACAAATGCTGATGGTGCAAGCGTTTCCGTTCAGGGAAAATCGTCTATAACCTTTATGTCAAAGATGGATCTGTCCAATAAAACCTGCAACATCAGCAACAGTAATATCAGCAATGCAAGCGGAAAACTCTCTCCAGCCGCTGAAGGTTACAACACAGCGGGTTTAGTTTCATATTCTGTCGATGATCCTGACGGCGCAATTAACTATACTATATCATCTTCTTCATTAAGCTATACAGCTGTGCGCCCCGGCATTGTTACCGTTACCTGTTCTGAAATAGGAAATGAAACGAACAACACTGTTACCGCAACAATTACTGTCAATAATCTGTTTGTAAAGACCCCGGACGGTACCACGCAGAACGCCACTGCCTATATTGGCCGCAGTCTGCAGCTTAGTACTTCCGCTGCTAATAACGCTACTGTAACGTGGACGTCCAAAAACGAGGCTGTAGCTGAGGTTGACAGTACCGGAAAGGTAACCCCTGTAGCGCCTGGTACAGCTGACATTACGGCGAAAGACAGCGCAGGCAATGAAGGCACAATCACTGTTCTTGTCAAAGCTCCGGACGACTTTAGTCTCGATTATCTGTACTTAAGTGTGCCCAATAATACCTACTATCTCGGCAGTGCACTTGCTGGAAGTGCTCTTCAGTGTCCTTCCCAATATTACAAAGGCGCACTTCTGTCGACAAATATTTCAGGCAGTACTGTAAATTCAGGGCTTCTTCTTAGCGGCGGCAGCTCCTTTACCAAAACGTATTATGTAAATAATTCTGTAACCATGGTGCTGGCGCCCATGTATGATTCAGACAAAGTCCGAGCGGAAGTGTGGCGCAACGGTATGAAGTTTGCCGACTGTACAAACGGCGGCTTTATTTCCATACCCACGACGACGGCGACCACTGTTATAACAGTCAAAACCTATGATAAAAATACCTCCGCTGCAGATCCGTATCGCGAATACACCTTTAATATATCCAAACTTACCGGCGATGCGTCTGCTATACTTAAAGCGCCCGTTGTGACCGTTGTGACCGACAGCGGCAGAACAAATTATACAAATTTTCTCTGTAACGGATATGCAGAAGGAACGGTATTGACCTACTCCCCAAACTCGAGTGCTGCATTAAAATCCGGGTGGAATACAGGCAACTATAATAACTGCTCATTTGTCTACCATGACGCGACCGGCGTCAATCTAAAGCTGTCAGCCGCCGATAGTATTACAGGGCATGTCCGCTACAGCACCGACGATGGCGTCACATGGACAGAGTGTCCTTCGGCAGTGTATACTACGCCAACGTTTGCTTTTGGCGGAAGCGACAGTATTACTATCCGTATGCAATGCGCTTCAGACGGCGCTTATCTGGTTTGCAAAGAACTGTACGGAGACGGTTGGTCAAATAACAATTCTATAAAAACATATACTTTCACCATTTACCGCCTGTCAGCCGATCCAGCAAACATGTTGCTGCAGGACCTTAAGTTTACAGACAACTGCATTGAAGGGACTCCTGTTTTTAACACCGCCACTGAATCTAACGCCTTTGCATTGGTTAACAGCCGTGCCAACACAGCCGGCCTGAAGTTTAAATTTGACTCAGGTAAATATTCTGTCAAACTCGGCAACGACACATCAAGCCTGTACGACTTGACCGCCAGCGGTGCTGAAATAGACGCGGGAGGATACTATAACCTTTCCATTCTTATGGGCTCCGTCAACTCAAGCACCGGTGTATATACTCCTGCCGACTCGGTAAGGTATTACCTTTATCTCAACTTGACGGATAATGTGACCATCAGCGGGATTACAGCCCCTGTACCTCTGGTAATCAGCAAACCCTATCAGATCGACCTATATAGAAAAAGCGCAGCCGCCAATGTGCCTACAAGCGTTGTCGACTATGTAGTACCGAACAACTACTATACCAACAATACTGCTGGAAACTATGGTAGATTTCCTGAACAGACTCTCGCAAGTACTCCCGATTACAAGGTACTGGGCGATTTCGGCGGATATATCACATGGTACTTTGCGGACGGCATTGAGAACAGCCCCAACAACCCTTGCGGTGTCGACTTTGTAATTAATAGCACATCTGGGAGCAAGCGCGAACCCGGCGCCGTCTATGTATCCGTGGACGGTAAAAGCTGGTATGAGTTGGCAGGGTCAGACCACTACGAGAGTTCGACAATTTGGAATTACAACAAGACCTATACTCCGGGGAACAGCGCCTACCCCAGTGCGGCTTTTTACCCGCTTCATAATTTTACCGGTGAAGAAACATCCTTGACGGTCAAGGGTACCCTTCTCGGTACCAATGCGGCATGGGGCCGTGTAGGTGAAGGGTGCGGTTACAGCGGCTCAGATTATTTTAACCCCTATGGAGAGAACTACTATATGGGCGGCACCAGCTATGATCTTGCATGGGCGGTCGACGCGCAGGGCAGCCCCGTTCCGCTCGGCACCGTACACGATGTGAAGGTCAAGTCGGCCGTAAACACTGCTTTTGGGAATTCCGATCATTTGACCTGCTGCAGAGTTAAGAATGTTTTCACCGCGACGCCCAGAGATACGGCAGTATGCAAGACCGCGGCGCCTGCATCCATTGCAGTGGGCAATACCACAATTTATCCTGAGGACGGCGTATATACCTACTATGCGGCTGTGGATTCTTTTGAAACCGTAAAGACATCGGTGGCAAGCTCGGCCGCCAATGTCTACATAAATAACTTTCGCGGAAGCACTTTCACCTATCAGGCAGGTAAATTTGATTCAAATAAGGGTATCATCCGCATCGTCGTTCAGAACGGAATCTGTGAGCCGCTCATTTATTACATCCATGTTGTTACCGCAAATGTTGTAACAAAAATGATTGAGGCTCTGCCCGCAACAATTACCATAAACGACGAATCAGCCGTAACCGCCGCCGCCAATGCCTATGAGGCTTTAAGTGAAACTCAGAAGGCCGAAATTTCCGAAGCAAACAAAGCAAAGCTCGAAAACGCCAGGAATGCATACTCAGCGGCAAGTATTACAAGAGTCAAAAACCTAATTGCGGCAATCGGAACGGTTAGTCTCAACAGCGGCGACGCAATTGCATCCGCCCGCAGAGCATACAACAATCTTACTTCAGAGCAGAAAAAGGGCGTAGATACTTACAGTATGCTTACAGCCGCTGAAGTTCAGTATACGGAACTGCTTATAGACGCAATTGGCGTTGTAACCAAGAACAGCGGAGAGAAAATCTCAGCTTCACGCAAGGCGTATGACATGCTTGACAGCAATTTACAAAACAGTGTAAAAAATTACGGTGTTTTGTCGGCTGCGGAGATTGCGTATGTAAAAGCACTTGTAGATACCATTGACCTTACCAACATCAGCGCCGATACTGCAGCTCAGGTTACTGCGGCAACGAATGCCTATAAAGCTCTGAACGCTGATCAAAAAGCTAAAATCAAGGAAGACGGCTACGATGTAAAACTTACGGAGGTACAGAACACATACGCTGTTTCCGTAGTGATATCCCTCATTGACGCACTCCCATCCGCCAACAGCGGGAAATCTGTTCTGCTTACCGCCGCAGAAAACATTGAGAAAACCTATGAAGCTTTTGATAATTTGACATTAGAACAGAAAGCTATGGTACCACAGAATAAAACTAATAAGCTTAGTGCAGTTTACAGTGCATACCGGATAGTAAACATTGAGTCTTTAATTTCTCTTATAAAAAATCCTGTTACTCTTCAAGATAAGAATGCGGCGGCAGCTGCAGAAGCAGAGTATAAGAAACTGACGTCAGCAGAAAAGGCAGCAGTAGACAGCGATACTAACTATGCATTATCAAAGGCAACTGTGACAATTGCACAGCTTGAGGACTATCAGCGCAAGGCCGCATCTCTTCTGAAAAATTACCCTGATAAGAGTAAGTATACCGGAGAAAATGCGGATGCTCTTACCAAAGCTCTTACTGCTGGCATGGATGCTATCAATGCGGCGTATGACAAAACTTCAATTGATACTGCGCTTATTGCGGCAAAAGCAAGTATTGATGCCGTTCCAACCAATGAGGAAATAATTAAGGAAGCGGATGCCGCCGCGGCAGCTATTGCAGTTGAAAAAATAAAAGCAATAGAAAGCTGTCAGTATAAGGATCTTAAATCTATAGTAGCAGAAGCACGGAAAGCTTACGATAGCCTTACAATTACCCAAAAAGCACTGATTAATGCCGATACACTGAAAATTCTTACAAGCGCAGAGAGCCTGCTCAGCGGAAACTCAGGCGGTTCCGGTAGCTCTTCTGGCGGGATTCCCGCATCCCCTGCACTGCCTTCAGCGCCTCCAGCAAGCACATCGGGTGATATTGAAACCGTCGCGGCAACAATAACAGGTTCTGCAAACTCGGCAACCGGAATAACTGCTGCAGCTGTTACAGCGGATATGGCAGAAAAACTTGCAAATGAAGCAAAAGCAGCTGAGCTGAAAGGTAAAAAAACGGTCGTTACTATTAAAGTGGTCGCCCCTTCCGCAAT
>JAAYWX010000098.1 GCA_012516225.1 Clostridiales bacterium | reverse complement strand
TAACGTCTGCCCTCTCAAAAATTTCGTCAGGTTTAACCATCTCTACTCCATACTCCTTCGCCTCTTCCTTTTTTACATACGGGTCATGCGCTATCACGCACATACCAAGTCCTTGGGCAAGCTTTGCGACGCGCCTTCCTATTTTCCCGAATCCGAATATTCCGAGAGTCTGGCTGCCTATGCGCGTCGGAGCAGAGGGAGTATCGTATTTCCATTGGTAGTTTTTTTCGATATCATATGTGTAGCATTTCAAATTTTTGTTAAGTGCCAACATAAGCGCTATAGTATGCTCTGCAACGTCAAGCGTGCAGTACTCTCCGACCGGGCAAACCCCAACACTGTGTTTCGTTGCCTCCTCAAGATCGACATTGTCATAACCCGTTGCATTTATTGAGATGACCTGCAAATTCGGCGCACAGTCGAAAACCTCTTTGTCGATACGAATAAATGCAGTAAGAAGTGCCGTGGCGTCCCTTATCTTTTCGAGGAATTCCTTTCTTTTTTCGTCCGTATATTCGTATACACATATCTCTGCTTCAGGCAAACCTAACTTTAATATTGCCGTTTCGTAATCATGGAACGGCATCATAGAGTGTTTATAGTCGCTTATAAGAATTTTCATATTGTGTTCGCACCTTTCTCGTACAGGCTGCGGCTGCATTGCGTTAGTACAGCCGCAACCAGTATGTGCCTTTATTTTTCCGCTCTCTTAATCGGGAATGTCATACAGTGTGGACCTCCTCCGGCTTTAAGTATTTGGCAGAGATCCACTTCAATAACATCAAGCCCAAGAGCTTTCATCTTGTCGTTTACAGTTTTGTTGTTTTTAATTGCAAGTACTTTTCCGTTTCCAAGCGCCTGTACGTTGCAGCCGTGCTTAAATACGAGCTCGCTCTCCACGGGAATAATTTCAAAATTGCGGCGCTTGAGCATCTGTATGAAGTTGTACGGAAGCTCGTCCAATGCTGCTATGCAGGTTTTTTCGGCAACGATGTTAAACACCATATCAAGATGAAGATTGGCCGGAGGACAAGGTACCCCCACAACAGTATATCCATACTTTTCAAGCTGTTCTCGCAAATTTTCCACTCCGGCCCTATCGGTACGGTCAACCATTCCAAACGCTATGGTATGTTCATCAATCATAAATATATCTCCGCCTTCAAAGCAACCTGCATTGCAGCGAGCAATAATAGGAACCCCGATTTCTTTCAGCTTTGATTCATAAGCTGCCGTTTCAGGCTGGCGTGCAGGATGACGAAAATGACCTATAATAGCCCCTTCTCTTACACATCCGCCGAAATCGCGGGCAAAAGTTTGAACCTGCATACTTTTATCCGGTGTCATTTCAACAACTTCGACTCCGTTGGTGCGGTAAGCATCTATAAGCTCGTTCCACTCCTTGACCATAAGATCGTTCTGCTCGGTTTCACCTTTTTCCATCCAGCTCTTCGTTATCTCATTTATAGCGTTGAATACATAGTATTTCGGTGAGCATACAAGAACTTTCTGCAGAACGTTTGTCGCATTTGGTACAAATACTTCTGACATTATTAAAGACCTCCGATTTTATAAATGTATGTATGTTTATCTTTCGATTTTAAAGCGCAACTCCTACTACAAGGAACAAACAGCAGACTGCGAACATTGCAGCTATAAATTTCCAGTTGCTTTTGACCCATTGTCCGTAGTTTATATGTGCTGCTGATGTGCATGTCATAACAACGATTGAAGTCGGCATTATCATTTTTGCCATGCCCAGTGCCATAAGGTATATATCCACCATTATTTCTTCCTTGATGCCGGCAAATACGGCAAGCGGAGCCATTATGGACATAGTTGCGGCAGCAAGGCCCGTGGAACTTGGTATAAATGATGCAAGGATAAAATAGAAAACAAGGCAGACTATTACGAATGCGATTGGAGGAAGACTGCTAAGCGTTTGTTCTCCATAGCTTAATATTGTAGGCGTAATAAGGCCGTTTGTCATAATAACCTGAATTCCTCTTGCAAGAGGAACAATAAAAGCGGTAGATACAAGACCGGCGGCTCCTTTTATTATTATGTCTATGGTTTGGTTTATCTTGAAATGAAGCACCCCGCCTGCGGCTATGGTTGCAAGGATAAGCAAAACGTTAAGTTCGTTGAAATACCAGTCTCCAAACGGAACCAAGTCTTTTCCTATAATCGTGCCAAGTATTGGAATGTCTGTAAGCCATGCTGCAAAGTCCGAAAAGAACGTCCAGCTTTCGTTTAGGGCACTCCACGGTACAAGTGCGATTATCATAATAACAAATGTTCCGCAGAATATTCCAAGAATTCTTTTCTGCTCCCTGCTCATGGTTAAGTCCTCTTCCTCTGCCACAGGGAACTCTTTAAGGTCTTCTTCCCTTCTGAAAAATTGCGGGGATTTTGACGGGTCTTTCTTAATTTTGTCAGCGTATCGGCAGATATAGAAAGATATCAGGGCCATAATAGCTATGAAAATAAAAATTCTGAAAACAATTCCCGTACCAGGGCTTATTCCTGCAATTCCTGAAGCTATACCTGTTGCAAAGGGGTTGATTATTGAAGCAAGACAGCCGCCCTGCGTACCGAATACTACAATCATGACAGTCACCATGGTATCAAGTCCAAGGGCAAGTATAATAGGCATAAACATAAGGAGATAAACAAAACCTTCTTCATATGCGCCCTCTATGGTGCCCAGTGCGCCCATAATTACCACTAAAAGGCAGATAAGCATACGGTAGTTTTTCTGGTTTTTATTTGCTATCCGCTTAAGGAAGAGCTTGATTGAGCCAGACTCGTCCATCATTTGCAGAAAGCTGCCAAAAAACATGATAGTGAGAGATATTGTTATGGCGCCGGAAATTGTCTTGCTTCCTACCATTCCTATAATCGGAGCCATAAGCAAATCCCATAGCCCCTGCGGTTTTGACTCAGTCTGAGAATACGTTCCGGCAATTGCACGGCCCGCTTCGTCAAGTTTGTATTCGCCGCCGGGAATAAACCAAGTCAAAACTGCCACCGCTGCCATTATAAAAAATATGATGACATAAGCATTCGGCGATTTGAACCGCTTTCCTTCCAGCGAGCCGGCATCCGATTTTGTTCTGCCAAACATTATTTTACCTCCTCTTTTATTTGAGGTCCCTGGCCTCTCTGACAGGGGCACTCTTCCTACTTACAAAGCCACTGCCGCCAAAATACCCTTGATGGAGTGCATACGGTTCTCTCCCTGATCCCACACGGCAGAGCGATCGCATTCCATAACTTCATCCGTTACGTCAATCCCTCTGTAAGCCGGCAGGCAGTGCATAAATATAGCATCGGACTTTGCTTTTTTTAGTGCTTCCATAGTAACTTGATACGGATGGAAAGCCTTTTTTAACCTTTCTATCTCCTCTGCGGATTGCCCCATGCTATAATGCGACATTCCGTAGACAATATCTGCATCTTTGAGTGCCTCATCAAAATCGCTTGTGAATACTATTCTTGCGCCTGTAGCCGCTGCACGCTTCATTGTTTCCTCGTATATTCCGCGGTCAGGCTCCATACCTTCGGGGCACGCAACATATAAATCTATTCCGAATGTTGCGCAGGCTATCATTGTTGTGTAGCAAACGTTGTATAGGTTACCGGCATAGCAAATTTTCAGGCCCTTATATCCGCCTTTCTTTTCCTTTATTGTCATCAGGTCGGCTATTCCTTGGGTCGGATGTGCCAAAGTAGTCAAGCCGTTGATAACAGGATGTTCCATCCATTCGGCATATTCCTCGACAATCTCATGTCCGAAAGTACGGATAAACAATCCGTCATAGTATCGGTCAAACATACGAGCCGTGTCTTTCAGCGGTTCACCGCGCCCGCTCTGCAGTTCATCAGGACGAAGATATATAGAAGTTATGCCAAGATCGGCAGCTGCGCGCTGGAACGCATTACGTGTACGGGTTGAGTTTTTCTCAAAAAGTGCCGCCCAAACCTGGCCTTTAAGATACTCATGCGGCTCACGCGCAACCCATTTGCGCTTCAGTTCGATAGACAGGTCAACTATATATTCTATCTCTTCCCTGTCCATATCCTTAAAGGCCAGAAAGTCCTTTCCTCTGAATCTGTTTCTCATTTCCCTTACCTCCAAAACATTTGATTGTTGTCTTTTCTGAACAGTTTTTTGTAATAATAAATGCAGTTTGTTGTCAAATTACACTTAAAGTATAGGCGGCTGTCAAACTTTTAGCAATTGGACGAACTTACGTTGTTTGCAGTCCAGCCTTGTACTTTTGTACAGAGGCAATGTTGCTTATTTATCTTTTAGCGTATATACTGTCTGTAGTGGGGCATAAAGCGTATTCAAATGAGAAACCGGTTAAAGGAGGGCTTTTTATGCTTACAGTGCAAGACGCCCTTTCCATAGGGCGTCTGAAGGGCTCAAAAATTCTGGCTGGTAGTTCCGGACTCGACAGAGAAATTAAATCCGTAACCATAATGGATATTGCGGAAATAGCAGAATGGCTTTCCGGCGGTGAGCTTCTGATTGCAGGAGTTTTGTTCCAGCAGTGTTTTTCCAGGAAACTTATCGATGCCCTAATGAACAAGGGCATTGCTGGCATGGTAACAAAAGAAAAGTTTACGTCTCGTGTCCCCCCTGAACTGTTTGAATACTGCGACAGAATAGGTTTCCCCGTGGTACTTGCACCCGCCGACTGCAACTGGGGTCAGATTATGAACCCGATAATAAATCACATTGTACGCGAACCCTACCTGATCATCGAAGAAGCTCAGAAATTTCATGACGCACTTATGCGTGCAATGATAGATGGCGTTTCACTATCGGAGATATGTTCTATGGTATATGCCTCAACGGGAATGAGCCTCGCTATTACGGACAATGACCTGCACCTTATAGGGTTTTCTGGAAACTTTGACTGGAAATCTTGGACGAGAAACATAAGTTACTCAGACCTGCAGTATTCCGGAATCATGTATCAATCGCCGGACGAAAGCAATGTGTGTGTCTGCTTTTACACAAATCCTCTGCTGCATAGCGTTAGTAAAAAACTGCTCTTCTATCCTGTAACTCTAAACCACACAAAGTACGGATATATCATAATGGCTGCTGATGAAAGCCTCGGTATACCCAAACCGACCGAAACAATTAAAATTCAGCAGCTCAGTCTCTTTGCTGCACTGCACTCTGCAAAACAGAATGAAATCAGCAATGCCACGCGCCGCTTTAATGGGCTTCTTATGGACCAGCTTCTGCAGGAAAGCGAACTTACTCAGGAACGAGCGGAGGCTATTTTAGCCCCCTTAGGCAAAAAGATACACCGCAGATACTATGCGGTGCAGTTTCTGTATGAAAAATTGGACAGTGTTCACTCTTTCGTAAGACAAAACAACCTGCTCGGAAAATTTCATGAGATGGTTGAAAATCAGATAAGCCGCAGCAACCATATCCTGATATTTGAAAAGTCCGATTCACAAATTCTGCTCATTCCTTATCCCGCCGAAAATTTTGACGATCTGCTACTCAAGCTCAGGAGCATATTCCTTGACGCAACGAAGCTGCCAGGAGTATATATCGGAGTTAGTGACCCTCTTCCTCTTTGTGATGTCAAAAATGCCTTGACTCAGTCCGGGCACGCGGCAAATTACCTCTTTTCTGTAAAAAGCAAGGAACCTTTTTTCCGTTACGGCGACCTTGGAGTACTGAAATTTTTTATGGACAACGAAGGAAAATTGGACGAAAGCTTTCTGCGAGGAATTTACGATGCCTATATCACGCCTCTTACCGAGCACGACAGAACATATCATACTGAGCTTCTTGAAACACTCGAACTTTATATTAACAACAACTGTTCAAAAACTGAAACTGAAAAGCAGCTTTTTATCCATAAAAATACTCTTCGTGCTCGTCTTGCTGCTATAAACAAAACACTTAACTGTGATGTTGACAACGTGGAAGATCTGTTTAAAATTCAAGTTGCCTTAAAACTGAGGTACTTTTACGATATGCGCCGAAAAGACTAATTTCCTCATCAACTTTTAATGGTTTTGCCGCGAGGCTGAAACTTCAGCCCTGCGGCAAAATTTTTATAATCCGCCTTTCTTTCGCCAAGCTTCTCGCAAAATGCAAGATAAATCCTCTTAATATAAGTATAATCTGCACAAAAATTTAATTAATAT
>JAAYWX010000097.1 GCA_012516225.1 Clostridiales bacterium | reverse complement strand
GGGCAGGCCCATCGTTCATTGCCGAAGTCACAGCCGCGCACAGAATTATAATCGTCAATATTTTAGATGCGGATTTCAAGGCGTTTTTTAAAATACCGAAAAAATTTTCCTTGATTGCCGCATAAATTGCTTTCAGTCCCTCGTCACCCATTGAGACATCTGTAATGGAAAGATCTCCGAGAATTTTCTTTGCGTCTTTGGGAAGAGCTTCTTTCAGGCTTTCCGCGCCCATTGCGGAAGCCTGCTCCTCCGCTGTTTTGGGCGGTGCGATTTTATTTTCCTCGGCTGTTTCGGCAGTTTCCGGCAATTCGCCGATTGGCTGCCCTGCCTTTGTTTCTGCCATGGCATATCCGGAAAGGAAAAGAGCTAAAAGCAGGCAGGCAACAGCGGTATGTACTGTTTTCATGCAAGTTCACCTATCATTCGCAGTAAAGTCTTAATAAGCGGCAGAGAAACGTAAAGGGCGCATATTGCACCGCAGACCTCAATGCTTGAGGCAACCGCCTCCTGCTTTGAGTCCTTGCAGATATCGCTTCCGAGCCTTGCCGTAATGCCTATGCCAACGCATTTAAGGATAGGAGCGGCATATGCCGACGAGAAATCCGTTCCCAATTCTACAAGTTCCAAAACCTCTTTTATCGCCGTAAGTGCTTTAAGCGTCATTCCGGCTATAACCGTGCATATTATCAGAGTCAATGCGCCGGAAATTTCGGGGTTTGTTTTTTTTATTACAAGAGCAAGTATTGTGCCGGTAATTCCGACAATTGCCGCCTTAAGAATAATTTCCATATCTAAAGCCCGAAAAGTTCTTTAATCATATTAAAAAGCTGGCTTATCTGCTGAACGACGAGGGCAAGCACCACGACAAGCGCTGTCAGCGTCACCATCAGCGCCTGGTCGTCCCGTCCCGATCTGGAAAGCAAAATATTTAAAACCGCAACAAGTATACCAACGGCGGCAATTTTGAAAATGAGGTCAACGTTCATATTATCCTCCCGTATAAATATGCGCTTATGCTTATGAGGACTGCTCAGATAAGAACTGTGGCAATCATGAGTCCGAATGTAAGTCCCAGCCCCGTATAGAGCTTTGCCCCTTCTTTTGCCTTTGCGGAGGCTGCTTTGAGTTCTTCTTCCAGATGCTCCGCACAGGCGCTTATGGCACCGGACTGCTCGTTTTCCGAATACCTTCCGAGAAAATTTCCGATTCTGCACAGTTCCTGTCTCTGCCTTTCGGAAAGCGAAATGCTCATGTCGTTTAAAACACAGCCGGTCCATATTTCCGCAAGGCTTTCTTCGCCCAAATTTTGGGTCTTTTCATAAAGCGACATAAAAAATTTTTGCACTTTCATATCCGGAAATCTGCTTAGCTCCCAAAATATCTCAGGTATGGGAACGGCGCCGTTTTTCAGTTCTGCCTCCATAAACCTAAGTGCCGCAAGAACTTCCTCAAGGCATCTCTGTCTAAAATACAGCTTTCTTGCCTGTTCGATTCCCAGAAGCGTGCAGGCCGTCACAAGCAAGAGCGCCCCGAATATCCTCACGCCAACTCCTCCACTGTGTAGCGGCGTACCCCTTTTATATTTTCAATTACCACCACTTTCCCGAATATACGCCTGTCGATCAATTTCCTGTACAGGGGTCTTTGTTTTAAATCCGAGATTCCGTTTGCGTGCGCCGTTGCCAGAATGGATACGCCGCAGTTTGCCGCAGTTTCCGCCGCCTCTATATCGGAAGGCGCAGTTATTTCATCGAAAGCTATTATCTGAGGCGCCATTGTGCGAAGCAGAAGGAATATTCCCTCGCTTTTCGGCGCTCCCGTGAGGATGTCCGTCCTTGCCCCGACATCAAAACAAGGCTGGCCCTCAAATGTCCCCGCCACTTCGCTTCTCTCATCGGCAAGCGAAATCCTTTTCCCCGAGTCTGAAAGAATCCGTACAAGTTCCCGAAGAAGTGTTGTTTTTCCTCCTCCGGGCGGAGATACAATAAGCGTGGAACGAAATCCCCCGTCGGTGAGTTCCTTGATTACGGCATCGGCGCAGCCCCGCTTTTCCCGCGGTATTCTTATACAAATTGAGGAAAGTCTTCTAAGCGCCGATATCTTATTTCCTTCTGCCACAGCCGTACCGCAAAGTCCAAGACGGCAGCCTCCTTCAGCGGTCACATACCCCATTTTTATGCTGTCTGCATATGTATGCGCCGAAGCGCGCGTTGCAATTTCAAGCACAAGCTGCAATTCCGACGCCGTAACAATATGCGAAGAAAGCACTTCAATTTCTTCTCCGCCGATTATTACCGAAGGCGCCCTTCCCGTACGAAGTCTTATTTCTTCAGCGCCGTTTATAATGCTGTCCGGAAGATTCAGCGCCTCCGCGCGAAGGCACGGCGGCAGCAGCCTTGCAGCTCTCAGAAATTCCTGTGAAGCAGTCGGCATCATTATTATGACCATTCCTTTCCATTTATAAAGTGCGGGCAGACCTCAGTCCGTCGGTGGTTTCCGCATTTTTCCGCTGTTTGCTCTGATTGATGAGGAACGCACTTAAGACTTACATCCTCGCTTAATTGTATTTGACTTGTCCTCTTAATATGACCACGATTAAAAATTCCCTGATTTCTTCGCTGAAACAAAAAAAATCCCGATAACTTTGATGTTATCGGGATTTTCACTGCCGCCGCGGCAGATTTATTTTATTTTTCTGCACTCGAGATAGTACCTTTTATCCCGCGCCGGACCGATGGAAAAACTCTTTGCCGGGAAAACGCCGCTTTTTATAATAGACGGAAAGAGTTCGTTCTTATCCATGGCAGGCAGAAGAAGTCCCGCACAGTTTTTCCGTCCCGCCAGTTCAAGCGCCGTTTCATCATCATGAATATAGTCAAGCCTACCGCCGCGGACTTTAATATAATCTGTGCAAAATTGCTGTGATACCGAAATAAGGCTGCCTATAGTAAGGCCTTCAACGAATATTTCCTTGGTTCTGCCGCTGCAGGCAAGAGTAATTTTATGCCTGCTCTTTCCTCCCCCGCATATATTCGCAAAAAACTTCTCAGCCTCTTCAAAGAATTTTTCAGCGTCCGTATCAAAAATAACCCTGTGTATCGGCTCAAATTTTATCGACGGGTCATGTATATTTACAAGTTCCACAAGGCTGAATCGGGCAGGGTGACTTTTCCGCTCCTCATCTGAGAGGTTTTCCTTTATTTTTTCCCAGCACAGACGCGCGGTGGCAAGGCTGTGATTTCCGTCCCCTACGGCTATAATGACCGGTGCTCTGCCTTTCAGCTCATAGCGTTTCTCAAGATAATCGGGCTCGGCAAGGCTCGCAAGGGCATTTTCGATTTTCTCCGTCTCTTTTCCGTATATGCGCCTTCCGGCTATATGACCGCCTTCTCCCATAAGTTCAAAGTCATAAAGGCTCTCCCCTTCTCCTGCCGCCCCGAAAACTCTGTTTTCCGGATCGTCAATAAACACAACAATATGCGGAAGTTCAAGGCAGGCGCCTTCACGGATTTTCACTCTTGGAGGCAAACGGCTTTCAACAGTTCCTTCGGTCGCATGCACAGGCGATATGGAGTCTGCTCTGTAGTCATACGCTTCGAGGTCGATCATTCCTACAAGTCCGTGTCTTATATCTCCTGATTTAAGTTTTCTTTCGACATATATAAATGAATTTTCCGCCGTCCTGAATATACCGTCCTCAAGATATTTTTCCATCATCCGGTTTATCTTCTCCGTTTCGGCGGCGGTATCTTTTAATTCGAGATAGGCCTCGGGCAGTATAAGTCTAAGCGTAGACGGGGCATCCCCCACTTTTTTATCCGCCTCGTCCCAGTACTCAGGCTGTGAAGTATATTGGTCGCATGCAATAACGCTCCATAGTTCCATATCAATGCCTTTTCCCGGCAAAAGTATGTCGCCGGGGATAAACAGTCTGTCCATAAATATCCTCCAATACATGCGTTGTCTTTTCGATATTATCAGACCAAAGCTTTTTTATCAATAGTCATCATATGTATAAGTCCGATAAATCTTCCATTTTGGCTTTTTTTATGATATCATGTCAGATACTGCTGTAATTTCGCGGATTTGTGCGGCGTATCAGCCGGAAATGCCGTTTATCCCGCTGGCTTTTAAAAACAGCAGCCTAAGGAGGCTTTTAAAACATTATGGAAAAAGTACTTGCAGTTAAAAGAGAACTTATATCCGGATATATCCCCATTAAAGGAATAACTGAAAAAGATTGTGGCAAATTGGTTGACATAATTCTTTCAAATTTTGAATTTCTTCCTCGGAGCGAGGCTGAAAACGACCCTTCTCACAAGCAGATTATACCTTATGTTGTTATATGCCGCGGCGATGAAGTGTTTGTTACACGAAGACTTAACAAAGGCGGAGAAACGCGCCTGCACGGGCTTCTTTCGATCGGAGGCGGCGGGCACATAAACCCCAAGTCGGACGGCTGCGGCAGCGACGTTCTTAAGCGCGGTATGGAGCGTGAAATTGAGGAGGAAGTCGCACTTGAGCGCATTGTTTCTCTAACTCCCCGCGG
>JAAYWX010000096.1 GCA_012516225.1 Clostridiales bacterium | reverse complement strand
TCTGTTCAGATCATAAATTATTCCCAAACCGCGCAGAAGAAGGTTCCTGTCTAAAATAAGCGACCTTGCGCAGTGTGGAACCACGATTTTTGCAAGTCCGCCAGTGGCAACGGCACAGACGGATGTCCCAAGAATGTTTTCAATGCGGGCAATCATTCCGTCCGCCATTGAAGCTGTACCCAATATTATGCCGCTTTTTATACAGTCGCAAGTATTTTTGCCTATACAGCCGGCAGGAGATTCAATCTCCACAAGCGGAAGCTGAGAAGTTCCGCCGCTGAGTGCTTTAGCGGACATTTTCAGTCCTGGAGCAATTGCACCTCCAAGAAAAACGGCTCCGCGGCCGATAACGGAAATTGTCGTTGCCGTACCAAAATCTATAACAACTGCCGGAAGAGGATAAAGCGCCGCTGCTGCGGCACAGTCCGCAATGCGGTCGCATCCGAGCTTTTCGGGGTTTTCTATGGAAAAATTAAGCCCTGTTTTCAGACTATGGTTAACTATAAACGGGTTAAAACCAAGAGCGCAGAGTGCCTCTTCCATTATTGGTGTAAGGGGCTTTACTACCGAGCTGATGACGGCATTTTCCGGATTTGCATATTTTATCGCGCTGTCGAGATAATCCAGACAGCTTTTGACAGACATAGAGTAATC
Organism: Clostridiales bacterium; assembly: GCA_012516225.1. Taxonomy (GTDB): domain Bacteria; phylum Bacillota; class Clostridia; order Oscillospirales; family Oscillospiraceae; genus UBA2658. Next base: position 1,951 of record JAAYWX010000096.1, on the reverse strand, counting down.
TGTTTCTGTCCGAAAAACCGATATGACTTTATCCTTTTCAATCAGCCCCGCAACTATGTTTGAATTGCCGATATCTATTCCCAAAATCATAAAATTCACCTCATGCGGCTGTTTTGGAGGTTTTAGGGGAACGGCGCCTGCGTATAATAAGAAGTGCCTTTCCTATTGCGGTGACGAGAACCGCTGCCGCGATAGCCTCAGGTATACCGGCACTTGCAACCGTTGTCATGATAAGTCCGAAAACTGCTGATATTGCAACATTCTTTGCCTCCGCATACTGAGAGGAAAACATGAAATAAATACTGCCAAGAACCATGACGGTATTGGTCATGGACCCGGCAAATCCTACTATCGGCAATATGAGAATGTCACTGAGTTCGGAACCTTTTATCCGTATTTTTTTAAGTCCGATCCAAAGCCAGCCGGAAACTATCCCTATGGCGATACGGCAGACAACGGACGTCCACAGCGCTTTTAAAGCGCCGATAATTCCGGTTGTGCTTAGGAATGGAGAAAATGCGAAAGACAAGAGCGTCGGGGCTGTCGTATTGCTCACGATAGAGCAGATTCCGAACACGGCACCAAGAATTGCCCCGGCCGACGGACCAAGAAGAACAGCGCCTATTATTACGGGTATGTGTACCGTCGTCGCTTTGATTATGGGAAGCTGTATCATACCTATGGGGGTATTTGCCAGCAGGATTACTATGGCTGACATAAGCGCGACTTGAGACATCCAACGCAGATCTTTTTTGCTTTTTTTCATACTGATTTCCTTTCTGCTGCCGCCCTGAAATATGGTGCGGCGCAATTTGATTTTACCGTTTTAGATTGTTTTTTGCTGCTGCCCTTATTATCCGGTGCAGCGCACGTTACTGATTTTGGAAATAGTTACACCTTTTAGAGTATAATATGTCCAAGCAAAATATTCAATAAATGTATTAAATTTGTTATTGCTTGTAATAGAAATAAACTTTTTCGTTATTGTTTATTATAAAAAACTACTGTATAATTTTTTGCAGAAAGGTATATTTGCCTTTCACTTTAATTAAAGAAATTAAATTCAGGAGGCGGCCATGTTCAAAGGCAAAACTGTTATACTCGGCATAACAGGCGGGATCGCCGCATATAAAATGCCCAATCTTGCAAGCATGCTCGTTAAGCAAGGGGCGGATGTGCATGTTATTCTGACTCCGAACGCGCGGGAATTTGTAACGCCTGTTCCTTTTGAGAGCCTGACACGCAATCGCTGCATAACGGACACTTTTGACAGAGGCTTTGCTATGGATACAGAGCATGTTTCCCTTGCAAAGAGGGCGGATGCCCTGCTGATTGCACCCGCAACGGCGAATACGATAGCAAAGCTTGCACATGGAATAGCCGACAATATGCTGACAACAACGGCGCTTGCCTGCAAATGCGCAAAGCTTATAGCTCCGGCAATGAATACAGCTATGTATGAAAATCCGCTTACTCTTGATAATATTGAAATCCTGTACCGCTACGGCTGGAATATTATCGATCCGGTTTCGGGGCGGCTTGCCTGCGGAGACGAGGGCAAAGGAAAGATGGCGGAACCTGCGGTTTTGTTTGATTATCTGGAGAGGGAGCTTTATTCTCCTAAAAACCTTATAGGGAAAAAAGTCCTTGTTACTGCGGGCCCCACAAGGGAAGCCATAGACCCTGTCCGCTTTATAACCAACAGGTCAAGCGGAAAGATGGGATATGCCATTGCAAAGTCGGCGGTGCTCCGAGGAGCGTCTGTTACGCTTATTTCGGGTATGACAGCCTTGGAGCCTCCACGTTTTGCGGAAACGGTAAATGTGATATCTGCAAAGGAAATGCACGACGAGGTAATGAAACGCGCCGCCGATTTTGATATAATAATTATGGCCGCTGCCGTAGCGGACTACCGCCCCACAGCGGTTGCTGAGGATAAGCTGAAAAAAAC
>JAAYWX010000485.1 GCA_012516225.1 Clostridiales bacterium | reverse complement strand
CTTAAAATCTCATGGTGTGAGAGTACCTGAAGATATATCTGTAGTTGGATTTGATAATATTTTCATTTCAGAAATGGTACAACCTGCTTTAACAACCGTTGATCAGCCCCAATATGAGATGGGTAAATTAGCAGCAAATCTTTTATTTGAAAGCCTTTCTAATAAAAGAGGTAAACATCTTGAAATACGTCTAAAACCTTCTTTGATAATCAGAGATTCTACCCAAAGAAGTTAGGTTTATTTTTTATTATAGTAATCGATTACTATAAAGCAAAGGTTGAAAAAGTGAATCAGTCTCACAATATTACAGAAGAAAGGAGAATTTTATGCAAATTATAATAATGAGCGATTGATGATGTTGTAATTTTTTATCTAAAAGTTAAAAAATGAAACAGGAGGTTTATATCATGTTTAAGAAAACAAAGTTTTTTGTCGTGGCACTATTGTGCTTGTTGTTAGTCCTCAATTTAACTGCTTGCTCAAATCAAGGTAAACAAAATTCTAATACCAATGAATCCATAAAAGATAAAAAAACAGACGAGCCTATAGTATTACGTTTAGCAGAGAACCAACCTGAGAATAACCCGGTTACTATAGCAATGTATAAATTTGCTGAATTAGTTGAAGAAAAAACTGACGGGAAAGTAAAAATTGATGTTTACCCCAATGCGCAATTAGGACAAGAGACAGAAACTATTGAACAAGTTCAACTAGGAGTTTTGGATTTAGCCCGTGTGAATTCTGTACCAATAGCACAGATAGTGGATGAAATGAAAGTATTTACCCTTCCTTATATGTATAAAGATTTATCACATAAATATAAAGTATGGGATGGAGAGATCGGTCAGGAAATACTTGAAAAGCTCAAAGAACAAGACATAATTGGTCTAGGATATCTTGAAGCAGGATCGAGAAACTTTTATACTACAAAAAAACCCATTAAATCAGTAGCTGATTTAAAAGGACAAAAAATTAGGGTTCAAGAATCTGAAGTCATGATAAAAATGGTAAAATTATTGGGTGCGGTAGCTACACCAATGAATTATGGTGAAGTATATACTTCTCTTCAGACAGGTGTTATAGACGGTGCTGAAAACGATTTTGTGAGTTACTATACCTCGGGTCATTATGAAGTTGCAAAGCACTATACATTAGATGAGCATTTAGCACCTCCAGCTTTGATAATAATGAGTAGAAAAGTCTGGGATGAATTGCCGGCAGAGTATCAAAAAGCTATTAAAGAAGCTGCGGATGAGGCAAAAGAGTTTGAGCGTAAAGCAATGGTTGAAAATAATGAAGAATGTAGAAAGAAAGTTGAAGAAGCAGGGTGCACTATATATGAAGTTGATATCAACGAATTCCAAGATGCTGTCGAGCCATTGTATAATGATTATCCAGAGTTGAGCGAAGTAATTAATGCAATTCGCGAAATAGATTAGAACTAGATGTTTGTATCCTGCAAGCAAAATCGTTTTAGCGATTTTGCTTGCCCTCAAATATAAGTTTAAAAGTGGTGATAAACTGTATGATAATCAAAAAACTTCAGGAATTTACAAGTGAGATAGTTAAACGTGTGTTGGCAGTTATATTGTCGCTTATGCTCTTTCTGACTTTTATGGAAGTTGTATTACGATACGTATTTAACAATCCTATTGCTTGGTCTGAAGAAGTAACATTAGTTATGCTTATTTGGTATGGATTTTTAGCCATGGCACTAGGTGTAAAAGATGACAGCCACATGTCTTTGGAATTTTTTTATGGGATATTCAGTGAGAACGGGAAAAAGGTGTTAGATTTTATCAGGCATGTCCTAATGCTTGCATTTTCGACTTTAATGACATACTACGCATTGGAACTGGCCAGAACATCAATAACTAAATACTTACCGGCATCCAAAATTAGCAGGAGTATTCTTTATATTGCCATGCTGATATCGGGTATACTTATGTTTATATATACGTTAGTACATTTAATCAGTATCTTTGTTAATCCAAAAGAAAGTGAGGTAACGAAATAATGGTTCCAGAAGCAATTGGCTCGTTACTATTATTTGGGCTTTTATTTGCCCTAATGATGATTAAAATTCCAATATCATTTGCTCTTGGAATATCATCAGTAATTACTGCTATTTATCTAAAAATACCATTATTAATAATTTTTCAGAAAATGGTAAGTGGTATGAATAGCTTTACATTCTTGGCTGTCCCATTTTTTATTTTAACGGCACAAATAATGCAAGAAGGTGGGATTAGCGATAAATTGATACAATTTGCAAATGTTATCGTCGGTAGAATTCGTGGTGGCACGGCTATGGTAAACATAATTGCTAGCATGTTTTTTGGTGGGATATCAGGCTCATCAGCAGCTGATGTATCATCTATAGGTGCTATGCTGATTCCTGCTATGGAAAAAGAAGGATATGATAAAGACTATAGTGTGGCAGTTACGGTAACATCATCAGTTCAAGGGGTTATTATTCCACCTAGCCAAAATATGATTTATTATTCTTTAGCTGCTGGGGGGCTCTCAATAAGTAAGCTCTTTTTAGCAGGATACATACCAGGAATTTTATTAGGAGTATCTCTAATGATACCTGCATATTACATTGCAGTAAAACGAGACTACCCTGTTGGGAAAGTAATTTCTTTAAAAGAAAGCATGTCAATCGTAAAAGACGCAATATTAGGGCTTATTACTGTTATTATTATCATTGGCGGTATTATCGGGGGCATCTTTACGGCAACGGAGTCAGCTGCAGTTGCAGGAGTTTATGCACTCTTTCTCACAATTTTTGTTTATAAAAACATGACCTTGCAAAAGCTTAAAAATGTACTTGTTTCTTCATCGAAAACTTTAGCGATGATAATGGCCATTATAGCAACTTCTTCATCTTTTGGTGCTTTATTAGCATACCTGAAAGTCCCGACACTGGTCGCAAATTTTTTCCTATCAATATCTGACAATCCAGTAATAATTATGTTTATGATAAATGTAGTGTTGATACTATTGGGTATGGTCATGGATATGGGAGTATTAATCCTTCTTTTAACACCAATTTTACTGCCAGTAGCAACGAGTGTTGGAATCGATCCAATTCATTTTGGAATAATTATGGTATTGAATTTAGGTATAGGTCTTTGCACTCCGCCGGTAGGAACATCTTTGTTTATTGGCTGTGCAATAGCTGAATTGCCAATAGAAAAATCCATAAGAGCTTTTATACCTTTTTATGCTTCAATGATAATTTTGCTAATTATAATTATAGCTGTACCCCAATTGTCGTTGTGGCTGCCCAGTATAATAGCTCATTAATTAAAAGAAGTTATATAATAATTTGATTTTAAATAGTAATTGCTTATTATTACAAATTACAAATTGGATATAAATATTTTATAAATTCTACTATATTTGATGCCTATTGAAAAAATGTGGCATGTACATGTATAAGATATTATGTAGACAGGATAAGGCAGATTTAATACTTTACTTACCAATAAAACTTTTATTTACAGAAAGGATGATTTTTATGAAAATCGTAGTATGCAAAAATCCTGTAGAGTTGGGAGAAAAGTCAGCTGATGCAGCAGCACTTGTATTAAACAAAGCAATTTCAGAAAAGGGTTCAGCGAGAATATTGTTATCTACAGGAGCATCACAATTTGAAACAATAAAGGCCCTACAAAAAAAAGATGTTGATTGGAGCAAGGTTGAGATGTTCCACTTGGATGAGTACATTAATTTGCCTGAAACACATCCTGCAAGCTTCCGAAGATATCTAAAAGAGAGGTTTG
>JAAYWX010000095.1 GCA_012516225.1 Clostridiales bacterium | reverse complement strand
GTCTGCCTCAGGCTGTAAGCTTTGAAAAACTCTCGGATCTTGTTATGGTGGACGACGGGTTCGATTACTTTGAATATGCCCAGTGTCTTGCGGAACTTGTGGATACGGGACATGTTGAAAAAAATGGAAATAACTATAAAATTACACAGTTAGGAATCCAGCATGGCGATACAGCGGAAGGCGGAATTCCATATTCAGTCCGCAGGAGAGCGGAGGAAAAGGCACGACCGCTGATTGAAAAAATGAAGAGAGATTCGCTCATAGGCACATCGCATCAGTCCTTGAAAAACGGGGGATACTCTGTCAGGCTGTCGCTTTCTGACGGGATAGGCGATATTGTTTCCTTGGCGGTACTTGTTCCGGATGAAGAACAGGCAGAAATTATCGAGAGAAATTTCCGCAGAGATGCGGAGAACATATACCATAAAATTATAAATCTTCTGACCGAAGAGAAACAAAAAGGGGAACAAAGCAAATGAATACGCATATCCCGGAAGGGTATAAGAGTACGCTCAGTATCTATGATACGCAGAAGGCCATAAGTTTGTTAAAACGCATTTTTATAGACCGTCTTGCCGGAGAACTGAATTTATATCGTGTTTCGGCACCGCTTTTTGTAAAGGCAAATACGGGTATAAATGACGATCTGAACGGAGTTGAGCGCCCTGTTTCTTTCGATATAGCAAATACGGATACTATAGGGCAGGTTGTGCATTCCCTTGCAAAATGGAAACGCATGGCATTAAAACGGTATGACTTTTATCCCGGAAAAGGCCTTTATACCGATATGAATGCCATTAGGCGCGATGAGGAAATGGATAATCTTCACTCCATATATGTGGACCAGTGGGATTGGGAAAAAGTTATTGAGGAAAAGGACAGAAACATTGATTTTCTTAAATCACAGGTTGATAAAATAGTCGGTGCCCTTTGCGACACACAGCGGACGCTCCAGTCAATATATCCGGAGCTTTCTTTAGGCGGGCAGCTTAAGAGGGAAGTGGCATATATAACGGCGCAGGAGCTTGAAGATATGTATCCGGAGCTTTCCCCGAAAGAACGTGAAAACGAGATTACAAAAAAATACGGTACAGTATTTCTTATGGGAATCGGAGGAGCACTTAAGTCTGGAAAACCGCATGACGGGCGTGCCCCCGACTATGATGACTGGGATCTGAACGGGGACATACTGTTTTGGTATGAACCGCTTCAATGCGCGCTTGAAGTTTCGTCTATGGGAATTAGGGTTAATGCGGAATCTATGGAAAGACAGCTCAAAATTGCCGGCTGTGAGGACAGAAAAGAGCTTTTATACCATAAAATGCTACTTAATGGCGAACTTCCGCTGACTATAGGCGGAGGAATAGGGCAGTCCAGAATTTCAATGCTTCTGCTGAACAAGGTGCACATAGGCGAAGTGCAGGTTTCAATTTGGGATGACCAGACAATAAAAGCCTGCGAAAAAGCCGGAATAATGCTTCTGTAACAAAACTGAAAAACAAAATCAAAGGAAGATTTAACAACCATAAAAAATACGGCGGAGCGTATGCCCCGCCGTATTTTAAGCATATTTTACTGCATTGTTATATTGCTTCCGGTCGGTACGATGGCTATGTAAGTTTTGCAGACTCCCAGCTTGAGTGGAGTTCCGTCCTCAAGCTCATAGGTGAAAGGACTGCCTGTACCAGAGCGGCTCCATGAAATAGGAACCGATTTTCCTCCGCACATAAAATAACCAGTACCTGTACCGCTGAGATTTACAGATCTGCGGCCGTAATCATCGATTATCTTTGTATCCGCGAAAAGGACAAGGAGATTTTTAAATTTTACAGTTTCGTTTGTTGAACCGTCTATAAAATCGGTACCGTACTGGTAGCCGGTGTAACAGCCGCTGTCGGAATGATATGTAAAGCTGGTATCTTTAACGCCGCCGAAGCTTACCTTTACAGTTGAAGCGCCTGCGGCCGAATCTCCCATATCGACATTGTCAGAAAAGCTAAGACCGTAGTCGAAAGAACCGCTGTGCTTGGTGTTGTAGCCGAGTTTTTCAGTGCATTCGAGCAGTTTATCGGAAGTGGTGAAAAGGCTGTGTTCAACGCCGTACTTTTTGCGTGACGGGTCGCGGTAAAAAGTATCGTTCGCATATGCTCCACGTACTCCGTCAATATTGTTTACGCGCTTTGAAGAAATGTCCGAATATGCCTGCTCGCTGCCGCCGGCGTGGACATAGATTGCGTCGTAACTTAAAGCAATTTCAATATAATACGGGCGGGACGAACGCATGCTTCCGAGTGTGCCGACCCCATCCAAATTCGAGAAGATTGCCTCAAAACGTGTGATATCCCCTTCTGCGAGAACTTCGTAAATAATATCCGCTTTGGAAACGCCGCACTGTGGAAGAGCTACCTTTATATTGTTGAGCATTACCGCATAAGGTCTTAGCTCGCTTATGCCTTTGTCGATCGGTTCTCCGGTCAAAGGATTCCGGATTTTCTCCAGTGCGGGAGTCGCTTCCGGAGTTGACTCAGGAGCGGAAACGGAAGGAGGTTCGGGAGAGAACTCTTCTGCTGTTTTTTTGCCGCAAGATACAAGCGCTATGGTTATAATCAAAACTAAAATAATTGGAAATAATCTTTTCATGTTGACCTCCGATAAAAAGCGGAATATGCCGAATATAGTCGCATTTCGTCCGACATCAAGCTGTATAATACACTGATTTTATGATATTGTCAAACCAAACAGCGAGTGTTAGAATACATTTTGTTATAGTAAAATTAATTTCAAGGCAGAAGGAAGTATAGGAAATGTATGAAGATATAAAAGTTGCGGCGTCCAATGCAATTGAGGAGCTTATAGCGGAGTCCCGTCCGAAGAAAGGGCAAATAATTGTGGTGGGCTGTTCTTCAAGTGAAATAGTAGGACAGAAGATAGGGAAGGGATCTGCTCCGGAAGCAGCGGGAGCTGTCCTTGACGGCATACTGCCTATCATAAAGGAAAACGGTTTTTTCCTTGCGGCACAGTGCTGCGAACACCTTAACAGGGCACTTGTGGTTGAACGCGAGGCTGCGGAGAAGTTTGGGCTTGAAATCGTTGCGGCAGTTCCGAAGCCTAAAGCTGGAGGCTCCTTTGCCGCCGCAGCCTACCTTGCATTTGACGATCCCGTCCTTGTAGAACATGTAAAAGCAGCGGCAGGGCTTGATATAGGCTGCACCCTTATAGGAATGCATCTGAAAGATGTTGCTGTTCCGCTAAGACTCCGCACCAATAAAATAGGAGAAGCGCTTGTGCTCGCTGCGAAAACCCGTCCGAAATATATCGGAGGCGCTCGGGCTGAATATGAATAATATTAAAATAAATGCATCCGCCGATTCTACGCGGATGCTAAATTTTTCACAAAAATTTAAGTGTACAATTTAGCACAATTGTTAAAAAACTCACGAAAAATATTGAAAAAATGGGCTTTTATTTAAAATAAAAGCCTGCTATAATACGTACAACATTCTTTATCAGCGTATGAATATTCAGCGGGAGGCAGCTATGTATAAAATAGTCAAAAAAAGAGCTCTTAATAAGGCGGGCACAACGATAGAGATGGTGGTTGAAGCGCCTCTTGTCGCAAGAAAGTGCCTTGCAGGGCAGTTCATTATTTTCCGTACGGACGAATACGGAGAAAGAATTCCGCTTACCATTGCGGATTATGACCGGGAGAAAGGGACTGTAACCATAATGTTCCAGCCGGTCGGCAAATCTACAATCAAGCTTGCGGAACTTAACGAAGGGGACTTTATTCTGGACTTTGCTGGCCCTTTGGGCAAGCCTACGCATATGGAAGGTCTGAAAAGGGTTGCGGTTGTCGGCGGCGGTGTTGGCTGCGCGATTGCATATCCGGTTGCAAAGGGAATGCATGAAAAAGGAATTGAAGTTGATATGATAGCCGGGTTCAGAAATAAGGACATTGTCATGCTTGAGGAAGAAATGCAGGCCTGCAGCGACCATCTGTATATAACTACGGACGACGGCAGTTACGGCGAAAAAGGATTTGTAACAGAAAAGCTCAAGGAACTTATAGAGTCGGGAAGGAATTACGATGAAGTTGTTGCCATAGGACCCGGTGTGATGATGAAATTTGTAAGCGAGGTAACGAAACCTTACGGGATAAAAACTATAGTATCGTTAAACCCCATAATGGTTGACGGAACAGGAATGTGCGGAGGCTGCCGCGTAACGGTCGGAGGCGAAACAAAGTTTGCCTGTGTAGATGGCCCGGAATTTGACGGCCATCTTGTAGACTGGGACGAGCTTCTTAAAAGAGGGGCCTTTTACAAGGACGAGGAAAGCAATCAGAAAGAACACATATGCAGATTGACCGGAGGTGCGCAAAATGCCTAATATGTCGCTTAAAAAAAATCCTATGCCAGAACAGGAGCCGCTTGTCAGAAATAAAAATTTTGACGAAGTCGCGAAAGGCTATACGGCGGATGCGGCAATGGACGAGGCCCAGCGCTGTCTGAACTGCAAAAACAAACCTTGCGTTTCCGGCTGTCCCGTAAACGTCAGAATTCCTGAGTTCATCGAAAAGGTGGCGGAAGGGAAATTTGACGAAGCATACGATAT
>JAAYWX010000094.1 GCA_012516225.1 Clostridiales bacterium | reverse complement strand
GAAGGAAGCCGCAATTCTTCGTGCAGATGCCCAGAAACAGGCTCCGATCCTAAAGGCGGAAGGCGAGGCGGAAGCAATACTGAAAGTTCAGACGGCTACGGCTGAAGGTATCCGCCGTATTAATGAGAGTGTGCCTTCCGAGGCCGTTATTAAGCTGAAAGCGCTTGAGGCATTTGCAGCTGCGGCTGACGGGAAAGCAACAAAAATCATTATTCCCTCGGAAATACAGGGGCTTGATGGACTTGCCGCATCTGTTAAGGAAGTTCTTGAAGGAGCCAAGGAGTAAAAGCAAAAACTGCAATTTATATTGCTTAACCAAAACCCGTTCGGATTACCGAACGGGTTTTTGTTTTATATCGTATGAGTAAAAATATATGATTTAATCTTGGCATATTCGGTGGAAAGCAGATGTATTCCGTCAGACATGCAGGAATTTTCGGGAAGAAAACCATCGCTGTCACATAGAAGATCAAATATATTAAGATAGTATGCACTTTTATCCCGGCAAAGCTGCTTTAAGATATTGTTATAAGCGATAATATTGTCGCGGTTGACATCTTTTCGGCTTTCGGAGCATTTCTGCGAAACAGGCGAAAGAGAAATGAGATAGATTTTTGCATCCGGCTGAATCTTTTTGACAAGGTCTATAACAGATGACATATTTGAGTAGAAAGCCTGCCTTTGTGACGGCTGCGAACCGATTTCATTTACTCCGAGCATAATATAAACTTTACCATAGCTTTTTTCGGAAAGAGCTTGCTCCAGAGTTCCGGTATTATGAACAGTGCTGCCTGTTTCATCGGTGCGGACGGACTCCAGCTCAAAATCCGCGTAGCTAAGGAAATATTTTGCGGAAGCTCCGTTTTTAGCAAAAAAGTCGGCATTGCTAAGACCAAAATAGCTTTTCATTCCATTGACAAGGGAGTGGCCTATAAAGCATGCGTCCGAAAAATAATCTGAACCCGCAAAGGACTTTTGAGGAACTTCTGTGCCGAAAATATAATTGCCGTATGAATCATATGAAGGTTCGTTAGCAGGTTTATAGCTTATCGCATTTATAAAACGCATAAGCATGGCGGAAACCTCGGCACGGGTAGCGCTTGCCTGAGGCCTGAAAGTGCCGTCACCGTATCCGGTTATGATACCCGCACGCTGCATAACTGAAATTTTTTCTGCACTCTCTGAAGAGGAGGGAATATCTGAAAAAACAACAGGAGTTAAAACCGGATTTAACTGTACGTTTTTATAGCCGGCAAGATTATAAAGCATTGTGCATATTTCTTCTCTTGTAATATTGCGTTCCGGAGAGAAAACTCCGATGCCGGTATCAGAGGCAATTCCATAAGAAAATGCCCAGCGGACATAAGAACTATAATAGGCAGAAGACGGAACATCGGAAAAACCACTGTCAATAACAGTGAGAAGATCGCTTCTAACATAGCCGGACATACCTTTATATTTTACTGCGTACCATGTATAGGAGGAGTCATATAAATCCTCAAAAGTACCCGATACCTCAAGACGGGTATTAATTTGCAGACAGGTAATAACAGATGTGTTTTTTGAAGACGGTGCGGACCGCATATTGACATCTGATTTTGTGATAATGCCGAGAGAATATCCTGCACTTGTGGCGGGAACTTTGCAGTAGCGACCAAGTACTGTTACAAACATACCGCGGGTCATAGTTCCGTTAGGAGAAAATACCCCGGAGCTGGTTCCTGTAAACATACCCTTTTGAGCTGTAAAATTTACTGAATCATAAAACCAGTCAGTGGATTTCACATCTGAAAAATCAGCAGCGGAAGCTGCACAGGCCGGAGCAGAGAAGACCGGCAATACCAATATTATAATAAGAAGCAGAGAAACTAAAGGGATGAACTTTTTCATTTTATATACACCCTTTCTTATTAAAAAGGATATCAGATATGTTTCATTTTGTCAAGAATTGTAATAAATTGTTACTCTAAAGTGCGTTATATGCACAGATAATAAATATCTGTGCATATAACGCACAAACTTATATTACGTCACTGAAAAATGCACAAAAAAATCGGCGGGAATTTTTCCCTGCCGATTTTGCTTACACTGGAATAAACTCGGGTGCTTTATCTGATGACTTTTACTAAATATCTTTGAGTATATTTGAAAGCACATCGTTCATATCGTAAATCCCGGGAGTTTTAATTTCTGAAAGATATACAGCGGCGGCTATGGCGCCGTTGGCGAAAACATCGCGCGAATAGGCGGTATGCCTGAATTCTATGACTTCATCGGTACCTGCAAAGATGACTTCATGTTCACCTACTATAGTTCCGCCACGGACGGAGGAAATTCCGATTTCGTTTTTGGAACGCTTTTCTCTTATGTTGTGCCTGTCATAGACATATTCCGGTTTGCAGGGCAGGGCAGATGCGGCAGCATCCGCAAGCATAAGAGCGGTTCCGCTTGGGGCATCAACCTTCATACGATGATGACGTTCCACGACTTCGACATCATAGTTTTCTCCCAACACAGCCGCAGCTTTTTTTATCAGACCCGTTAAAAGATTGATACCAAGCGACATATTGCCGGATCTGAATACAGGGATAGACTTTGAAGCTTGCAAAATATGCGCAGATTGTTCATCACTATAACCAGTGGTGCACAGAACGCACGGAATATTACGCAAAGTACAGTAACTAAGCAGCCTGTCCAATGAGGAAGGACTTGAAAAATCGATAACAGCGTCAGCTTCACCCCGAAACTCCATAGGGTCGGCGTATACCGGATAATTTGAAAGTTTTACGGCGTTTATATCAAAACCGGCTACTATTGTTATATTTTCTTTTTCAGCGCAAAGACGAGTGACAGCTTGCCCCATTCTGCCGTTGCAGCCGGAAATGATAATCTTTGGCATAGAATTTCCTCCGTTTCTTACTATATCTTTTGCTTTTCGCAATATTTCATAAGGGGCGAATAACTCGCCCCTAAAAATTATTTGCTGATTTATAGCTTATTTTAGTTCAAGTCCCACACCGATAAGACTTTTTTTGAGCTTTTCGAGGTTTTCCGGAGCCATATCGCAGAGCGGAAGCCTCAAGTTTCCGACGTTCATTCCGAGAAGATTCATTGCTGTTTTTACAGGGATGGGGTTTACTTCGATAAAAAGCTTTTCAAAGAGGTCAGCATATTTGAAGTAAAGCTCGGTAGCGGATTTAAAATCGCCGTTCAGACAGAACTTGCACATATCGGTAACAACCTGCGGGACAATGTTCGAAGCAACGGAAATAACACCGAGTGCGCCCATGGACATCATTGGAATAGTATTATCGTCGTTGCCGCTCCAGAAGAACAGATCATCTCCGCAGAGCGCACGGGTGCGGGAAAACAGACTAAAATCGCCGGAAGCTTCTTTCACACCGTTAATATTGGGGTGCTGGGAAAGAATTTTATATGTATCAGCAGTTATCCCTATACCTGTCCTGCTTGGGATGTTGTAAAGTATCATCGGAATGTCCACCCGGTCCGCTACAGTTGTAAAGTGCTGAACAAGTCCGCGCTGAGTGGTTTTATTATAATAGGGCGTGACCATAAGAATTCCGTCTGCACCGGACAGCTTTGCACTTTCTGCAAGGCGGACGCTCGTCATCGTGTCGTTGCTGCCGACTCCGGCAATGACCTTCATTCTGCCGGCTGTTTTCTTAACACAGAAATCAACGAGCTTTTCGTGTTCTGATATAGGCTGAGTAGCGTTTTCGCCTGTTGTTCCGCAGACAATAAGCGCTGAAATTCCGCCTTTGTATTGCATTTCGATAAGTTCGGCCATTTTATCGTAATCGATTGAATAGCCGCAGAAGGGGGTGACTATTGCGGTAGCAGCTCCGGTAAATATTGGCTTTTTCATCATTAATCCTCCTTAATGAATTGCCTCAATATAACCCTCTGCACAGAGCAATTCCGCGAGAAGAACAGCGCCTCCGGCAGCTCCTCTGAGGGTATTGTGAGAAAGACAGACAAATTTATAATCGTATTGCGTATCTTCACGCAAACGTCCTATAGATATGGCCATTCCGTTTTCAAGATTCCTGTCAAGTTTTGTCTGAGGTCTGTTGTCTTCGGTGAAGTAGTGAAGGAACTGCTTTGGCGCTGATGGAAGTTTTAGCTCCTGTGCTCTGCCGCTGAATTTTGCCCATCTATCAAGAATTTCTTCTTTAGACGGCTTTTTTTCAAAGCTTGCGAAAACTGCCGCCATATGACCGTCACTGCATGGAACACGCAGACACTGCGCCGTAATGGAAGGCTTGCCGGCGGCAACTATTTTCCCGTTTTCGATCATACCCCATACTTTCAGAGGTTCGCGCTCGGATTTTTCCTCTTCTCCGCCAATGTAAGGGATGCAGTTGTCAACCATTTCGGGCCCTCGCTCAAAAGTCTTTCCTGCACCGGAAATTGCTTGATAGGTGCAAACAAGCACCGACTTAAGGCCGAATTCTTCACGAAGCGGGTGAAGGGCGGGGACGTAGCTCTGAATTGAACAGTTTGATTTTGCGGCGATAAAGCCGCGCTTGGTGCCAAGGCGCTTTCGATGGAAATCTATTACCTTGATGTGCTCGGGATTGATCTCCGGTATTACCATGGGTACGTCCGGAGTCCAGCGGTTTGCGCTGTTGTTGGAGACTACGGGACATTCGCGCTTGGCATATGCTTCTTCAAGAGCTATTATCTCGTCCTTTTTCATATCGACTGCGGAAAAAACGAAATCTACAGAGGATGCAATTTCATCGATATCAGCGGAAGCATCCTTTACAATTATTTTTTTTGCGCAGTCAGGTATGGGAACATCCATTGCCCATCGGCCGGCAACCGCTTCCTCGTAAGTTTTTCCTGCACTGCGGGGACTTGCGGCAATGACAGCCAGATCAAACCATGGATGCCCGGCGATCAGCAGGACATAGCGCTGGCCGACCATTCCGGTTCCGCCGATGATTCCAACCTTGAACTTTTTCATTGAGCTTACCTTCCTTTTATGAGGCTAAGAACATAATATTCCTGATACCCCAAAATAATGCAAAATTTAAAATTTGTCATAATGCTTGTAAAACAGGTGCGCTTTGTAATATAATGCTTAGTAAAGTCGCGTCGATTTATGCAACTTTTGAATTGATTATTTAAAAAATCGTATCACAGCAGGAAACTGCTGTCAATAAATGTTCACTATGAATTTATTGAACTAAAGAGCTGTTTTTTTGTCACATTGGCGAAGGGAGTACATATGAAACAAACAAAGAATAATATTCTGCCTTTGATTCTGTCGATAATTTTCTCAGTATCAGTGATCGGCGCGGGAGGGGTTGCTGCTGCGGCAGGGCAGATATATGTTAACGATGGGCAGAACGTTTTGGGCAGTGATATAAATTCAGCGTATGCCATCGGCGGAAACGGTGATATTTCCGTTGTAGGCGGTGCTTATGCTATTACGGGCAGCGGCGTACAACAGATAGGACAGTCATCGAATTCGGATACCGTCAATATACCGGACGGAGGCGAGGATGGAACTACCGTCAGAGTCGGTGTTAATACTATAAGAGTAGGGCTATATTATTATTATAGCAGTTCAAGGAACACAGCACTGAGCACTGCAAGCCTTGAAAATAAGGTCGGAAGCGGTTATCAATTTGGATATTATGATTCATCACGCGTTTTTCGGGTGCTTGGAAGTACGCCCGAAACAAGGCTGACGATGGTGCCAAATATAAATACCGCCGTTTTGGGCGGAACGGTGGGCTGCTACCATATCAGGCTGCCGCAGCCTTACGGCGATTTTGAAGCGGCCAAGTTTGCTGCTTCACAGTATGCGGACGGATTTCCGGCTTATATAAACGGTACATATTATGCAATGGTCGGCAACTATCAGAGCCAGAGCGCGGCAAACAGCGCCCGGGCTTCGCTGGGGATCGGCGGTGAGATTTTTACCGGAAGCAGCCGCTGTGTTGCTGTAACAAGGACTGGAACTACAAAGATACTTTTTGAATTTGAATGCGGAACTAATGCAAATCTCGCAATTCATCCCTTAGCTAACAACACCAAAGCCGAAACTTGGTTCAAAGGAGAAACTTATTACGGGGATTTTGAATATTTAAGGTATGTAAGCGACAAGCTGACAGTTGTAAATATCCTCAACATTGAGGACTATGTAAAAGGGGTCCTGCCTGTCGAAATGTCTCCTTCGTGGCCGATTGAAGCGGTGAAGGCACAAGCACTGTGCGCAAGATCTTATGCTGCAATGAACATAGGAAGCTATTCAAAGTACGGGTTTGACCTTACGGCGGATACATACTCGCAGGTTTATAAGGGAACATCAAGGGCAACTGCAAACAGCGACTTGGCTGTAGATGCGACGCAGGGAGAATATGTAACCTATAACGGTTCGATATGCAATACCTTTTTCTTCTCATCCGATGGGGGAGGGACTGAGAACAGCGAAAACATATTTACGGCGGTACTTCCTTACTGCAGGGGTGTTATTGATCCGTGGGAAGCGGATGTCCCTGAGGATATCAATTCACGCAAAAGCTGGCATTATGAATTTACGGGAGCCCAGCTTGCCTCCAAGCTTTCATCATACGGTTACAGCGGCGGTGATATAGTCTATGCCCAGCCGACTTATTCCGATACAAACAATGTGATCAGGCTTGTCCTTTCCGATGCCTCCGGAAATTCTATTACGCTTACTAAGATAAACTGTGCCAATGCTTTGGGACTTCCGAGCGTACATTATACGATGCAGCAGTCGGCAGGCGGTCCCGGTCTGTTTGTTATAGACGGCGGAGGTTGGGGGCACAATGTCGGTATGAGCCAGTTTGGTGCCTATTCTATGGCAAAATACCACGGACTTAATTATCGCCAAATAATCAGGTATTATTTTACCGGAGCGAATATTTCTAAAAGTGTAATGGCGTGAGGAAATCACGCCATTACATAATGCCGCAAGGGTACGTTATAAAACGAAAACAGGAGATAAAGTATTTAATGAAGACATCGGATTTTTACTATTATCTGCCGGAAGAACTCATAGCCCAGACGCCTCTCCAGAGAAGGGATGAGTCGAGGCTTATGCATTTGGACAAGGTTAGCGGAAAGGTGGAACATAAACATTTTTACGAACTTCCAGATCTTCTGCATGAAGGCGACTGTCTGGTGCTGAATGATTCCCGTGTTATTCCCGCCAGACTGATAGGTCGACGTGAAACCGGCGGCGCTGTTGAAGTGGTTCTTCTAAGAGATATGGGCGAAGGAGTCTGGGAGTGCCTTACACGCCCGGGGAGAAAAACCAGACCGGGAACAAAGCTTATTTTTGGCTCTGGTGAACTCACCGCAACGGTGAAGGATTCATGCGAAGGTGGGAACAAGCTGCTTCGTTTCGATTTTGAAGGGATTTTTCTTGAAATACTGGAACGGCTGGGGAAGATGCCTTTGCCACCCTATATAAAAGCCGAGCTTGAGGATAAAGAAAGATATCAGACCGTATATTCGAAAGAATCCGGTTCGGCTGCAGCTCCGACAGCTGGGCTGCATTTTACGGATGAACTTCTCGAAAAAATCGGGAAAAAAGGAGTAAAGATCTGCTATATTACTCTCCATGTTGGACTTGGCACATTCAGACCGGTAAAGGCAGAGGAGATAGAAAACCATGAAATGCATGCCGAATACTGCATTATTCCGGATGAAACGGCAAAAATTGTAACAGAAACAAAACGCTCGGGCGGACGGGTTGTAGCTGTAGGAACGACATCCTGCAGAACGCTTGAGAGTTTTGCGGCCGATGACGGTACGCTTTTGCCTGCTTCCGGATGGACGGACATTTTTATTTATCCGGGTTACAAATTTAAATGTATGGATGCGCTTGTGACGAATTTCCATTTGCCGGAGAGCACTCTTATTATGCTTGTTTCGGCTTTTGCCGGAAGAGAGAACGTTTTGAAAGCTTATGCTGTTGCCGTTGAAGAAAGATACCGCTTTTTTTCATTCGGTGACGCAATGTTTATTGACTGAAATACACAGGATTTCATTATTCCAGCCGCTTCAATGCCTTATGAAGCGGCAAAAATATGTT